>JAJZZH010000141.1 GCA_021797675.1 Bacillota bacterium
CCTCAGGGGACGGAGGAAACGACCATCCTGAGGTTATTTTCGACAGCCACGACCCGTCTCATCGGCAATAGTCCTCGTGATTTCAGAGCCCGAACCCCACCACCTGACTTAACCGATCATGTATGTTCGTATATGATTCGGCAACCCCCTCCTCATTATTGGGCGGTATGTTTGCAAAACATCGACGGTTGACCGGCCTGCCAGGCAGACTTGAGAAGATCTGCCCCCAGCAGGGGGAGCATCCGGTGCGCATCGCACCCGCTTCTTGGATCGGAGCCGATTCGTGGACATATAAATGGACAAGCTCATAGGAGAGTTTTCCGAAAGGATCCTCTCGCTTCAGGGAGAGGATCGTCAATCGGTGCCGAACCGTTCGGATAATTTTGGCGACCGGTTCGGTCGCTCCGGCTCGTCCATTTGGACATGTCGGGGGTCGTGAAAGCGACGGAATCATGAATGATGAAATATATGGGAACTGGTAGAATTTAAGCTGGTTACCGGGGGGATTGAGGTGCACAAGGCGGGCGAGCAGGAAAAGGGCCTTGAAATAATTTTGATGCGATTTCTGGTTTTGCCGTAGACCTGAGATTCACCGTGAGCGGTAGGGGATCGATGATGAGAAAGGAGAAACGGAATGCGGTTTATCCACACGGCCGATTGGCAAATCGGAATGAAAAGACACTTTCTCGATGCCGATGCTCAAGCTCGTTTTTCGGATGCGCGGGCGAGCGTGATTCGCCGAATTGGGCAAGTGGCTCGCGAGACGGACGCGGAATTTGTCGTGGTAGCAGGGGATGTCTTTGAAACGCACCTCTTGCGGCCTCGGACCATTAGTCGCGCATTGGACGCCATGCGGGAGATTCCCGTGCCCGTTTATCTCTTGCCCGGTAACCATGATCCACTAGGCCCGGCCAGCATTTACAAGTCATCGGAGTTCATACGCGATAAGCCGGATCACGTTTATGTGCTGGATACAGACGATGTTGTGGTCGTCCGTGACGGGGTTGAAGTGGTTGGCGTGCCATGGACAGCCAAACGATTGGTCGAAGACCGTGTGGGATCCTGTCTCAAGCGTTTGCCACCGACTGCTGGTCAGTATCGCGTGATGGTGGGCCACGGGGCTACTTCCGGAATGGGTTCGAGCGATATTCTTGGAATCATCGACCTTGCGGGCGTGGAAGGCGCCATCCATCGAGGGCAACTGCATTACGTGGCTTTGGGCGACCGTCATTCGACGACCAGCTGCGGTTCTACGGGGCGCATCTGGTATGCGGGGGCACCCGAGCCGACGGATTACGATGAGGGGGACGCTGGAAACGTCCTTGTGGTCGACTTGGAGCCCGGCGATGTTCACGTTACGCGGGTGCCTGTAGGCACGTGGCATTTTATAGAGCAGATGCTCGACGTGGAACGCGGCAACGCGGAATGCGTGCTGCAACAGTTTCTTGATGACTTAGCCGATAAGGCCCACACCATTGTCAAGGTGAACTTTCGGGGGACCATTGGCATTTTGGACCAAATGGGGATGGAACGGGTCATTGAGCAGCAACGCGAAGTGTTTGGGGCCATTGAACGTCATGAACATCGTGACCAATTGGCGGTTTTGCCGGAGTCTGGGGAGCTGGAAGATGTGCAGTTGACGGGTTTCGCTCGAGAAGCCTTCGAGCAGCTGGTCGCTGGAACGGAGCGCCCTGACCCCGAGGGTCAACGCCATCGCGATGCCTTGGCGCTATATTACCGCCTGATAAGGGAGGTTTGACCATGCGACTGCTATCGCTACGCCTTAAGAATTTCAAGGGCGTTGAGCGGGAGGAGGTGGAATTTCGACCGACAGGCGTTACGCTCATTCAAGGACCGAACGAGGTCGGAAAAACCTCTTTGATGAACGCCCTCGATATTTTGATTGAGTATGCGGATTCATCGCAGCGCCGCGAGGTCGAGGCTACGCAGCCGTCGGGTCGGGACCGGGGCACCGAAATTGAAGCCCGTTTTCGCATTCGAGACCAAGAATTTACCTACTGGAAACGGTATCACCGCGAGCGCGAGACGCGACTGACCATCGAACAGCGAGGCGAACGCCGAAGCCTCGCGGGGCGCGAGGCCCATGACTATGTGAAAGACCTTCTCATGACGCATACCGACTGGGACCTGTGGAAGGCCTTGAAGATTGCCCAGGGGATCGCGACGGACTCGGTGACGCATGTGGCTTTGGGGGCCTCTACATCCCTGCGGGAAGCATTGGATCGGGCGGCCGGCGGAAGGGAAGCCCTGGCTGATGATACGCTGTTCCAGCGGGTCAGCCAGGAGCGAGATCGGTACTACTCTGCGACGGGACACGAGCGGAAGGCGGCTTTTGGTGAGGCCCAGGATCGAGTTCGTGAACTCAAGGATGAGGCGGAGGAATTAGAACGGCGGGTGGAACGGGTTGAGACGGACATAGAGCAATTCGACCATCTTGACCGCGAGATCCGAGGTGTCACCCTCGAAGCCCAGGAAGCTCAGCAGAATTTACGAGCGCTCAAGGATTCGTTGGCTCAGGTTGAAGCGTTGGAAGTGACGCATCGCGACGCGTTGCAGAAGCTTCGGCAGGCGCAGGACCGCCTCCACGCGTTAAGCAGACAGTGGTCAGAGCGATCCCGTGTATCCGAACAGGAGTCCGAGTTAACCCAAGGCATAGCTGAGTTAGACGAAGGCATTCAGGCGGCGATGAAGGAAGAAGTCGATGCCCAACGTTCCTTGGCGGGGGCCAAGGCAGAGAACGAAGCCGCCGAGGTCCGGCGCCTGGAGGCCAGACAAACTTTCGAGCGTCTGAATGAGGACGCCAATATTTTCATCGTCCGGCATGAGTTGTCCTTGCTAAGAAATCAAGTGGACCGTATCCGCCAGTTTACCCAAGAGATGGCGGCGCAGGAAACAGCCCGGAGTCGCATTCACATCAATGAAGATGGACTCAAGGCCCTGCGCAAGCAGGCGGACAAGGTGCATGCCGCGCGATCCGGGTTGGAGGTGGGCAGCCCCACCGCGGTGATTCGGGCGCTCAATCCCATTACGGTTACGGTGAACGGGACACCGCTAGCACTGGCCGGCGACGATGAAGAGCAGCTTTCGGTGGCCGAGCCCATCGAGGTTAGGGTGCCGGGCACCCTGGCTATTTCCATGAGTCCCGGTGCATCGGTATCGGATTTGCAAAAGAAATTGGATCGTGAGCAAACAGCCATGCAACAACTGCTCGACGAGTACGGGGTATCCAACCTGACCGATGCGGAGTCGCGGTGGGATCAGTGGAGGCAACTCTCGGTTCAAGTGGAACATGCGAAAGGGCAGTTACAAACAGAATTGGCCGGCAGTGACCTATCGGCGCTCGAGAGACGGCACGCCGAACTGGCGGCGCAGGTGGATGAGTATCAGGGACGGCGCGCAGACGATTATCGGTATCCGGAGTCGGCCGACGAGGCTCGGGATTTGGCCGAGCAGGCCAGGCAGGCCATGGATGCGGCCGAAGACGTACTTCGTGAATCCATCCGCCGATTGGAAGGGGCAAAGGAACGCATCAAGACCGTTCAGAAGCAGTTGCAGTTGCTCGGCGCTGAACGCGTCAAGCAGCGCGAGGTGCTGTCCAGTATTCTGGGCGCGTTGGAACAGGCACGGCAGGCGATGCCGGATGAGATTTTGCAGACGCAAGTGACCGAGACCTCACAAGACGTTGAAACGCTGAAGGCTCAAGTGGATGCCATAGCGCACAATGTGGAACAGCTGCAGCCGGATCAGGTGCGGACACGGGCCACCCAAGTGGAGATTCAAGTCGCCAATTTGATCGCGCGGGTGGAGCATCTGCGTCGGCAGCGGGCCGAATGTCAAGGCCGGTTGACCACCATGGGAGGCGAAGGACTCTATGAAGAACTCGAAGAGGCGAGATCCGCCTTGGATCAGGCCCAGGGCAATTTAGCCGCCCTAGCACGCCGTGCGCAAGCAGCCAAACTGCTTTATGACGTCATCAGTGCGTGTCGCGACGCGGAACAGCGTCGATATCGGGACCCACTACGCAAGCGCATCACGGAACTGGGCCGGGTGGTGTTTGGCAACGACTTTGATGTGGTTCTAGACGAAAATCTTGCGGTGGTGTCTCGGCAGCTTCATGGCATCACCTTAGACGTTGACGTGCTGAGCACAGGCGCCAAAGAGCAATTGGCTCTGCTGATCCGTTTGGCGGCGGCCTCGCTGGTGGACCCAGACGAAGGGGTGCCCATTATTTTGGACGATACGCTGGGTCACACCGATGATGAACGCTTAGACCTCATGGCGGCAGTTCTCAATGTGGTGGCGAAAGATTGTCAAATCATCCTGCTGACGAGTGCGACGCGCCGCTTTACGAAGATTGCCCAGGCACACATCGTCGACCTGTGGCGGAGTCGGCCCCCGGTCCAATCGGTCCACGTAGGAGACGGCTCATGAACGCTGGTCGTCCATGCATTATGCTGGACCAAAGGGTTCGACGAGATCGAGTGCTTCGTCACAATCTTGGACACGGGTATCCACCAGGCGGCCAACCCATCAGGAGCGACGAGGGATCTTACCAAGGGCCCAGTACCCCTGGGACTCAAGGCATCACCGATAGGGCACCGATGGGAGGTTCCCGCTGCGTGGCCGTACACCGGCTCTGGGACCAAGGCCGCTGCAGCACCAAGGTAACGGCAAAGGTCCAGCTGCGAATCGTCTGCACATAGCGCGCGACCTGGGCGCGGGTCAGACCGGGCAGCACCGTGGGGAGCCGGTCCAGCAAATCCGCGATGACCGCCGGATCGATCCGCACCGGATGGAACCCTTGATCACACGCCGCGAGCCACGCCCGGGCGGCGCCCTGGGGAAAGGTCTGCGCGCGTAGCAGCGTGTCCGTATCGAGCCACCGGGTCGGCGTCCCGGACGCATCCTCCAGCGGCGGCGTCGGCACTCGATCGTCCCACGACGCCAACCCGTCCCGCGGCGGCGGCAGGATATCCATGCGCACCGTCGCGGCGCTCTTGTATATGGCGCAAGAGCAAGGCGGGTGCGCAGCGGCGTGGGAATCGTCAAGGCAACCCCGTTTCTGCAACGTGCCCAGTCCCACGGCGGGCCAGCCATGCGACGGCGCGTTGCTCCGGGGTCGGGGGGATCAGGTTCGACGCGGCCTTTGGGGGAGAAGATGGTGGTACGGAATCGGCAGAATCGTCCCCAGTCATGCCTGGGGCCTCCCGAACTTCGGATATCGGCTTCAGTATACCCCACCGGACGGGGCAGCGACAGGTCGGCGCTGTCGAGGCCAGCCGGATGCGACTCAAAGGCGCCTGGAGCGATCGCCCCGCGACGAGCCAAAACAATTCAGGTTCCGCTGAAATATTCTTGCCCATGTCCGAGCGATGGCCGGCTTCGCCGGATGCACGAGATGGTGTACAACATTTACGAGAGTATGTTGCACGCAAACGTGGATACGAGATGCGGAGGGATTATCATGGTAGCCCGATTTTCGAAACCCGAGTTGATCCGCTCCCGCGAATTTCGGATCTTGTCGCAAAGAGCCTTGGCCCAGAAGGTCCAGGAACACGATAAACTGGGCATCCTCTTTGCGGACCATGAGTTAGAGGCGGTGATGCTGTCGTACGACCGCTATGAAACGTTGATGGCGCGCCTCGCCGCGTTGGAAGAAGCGGTGGACGATCTCCAATGGGCCCACGAGTTTGGATCCCACACGGACGTTCCGCTGGAGGACTGGGTATCCCATCCCGCCGAGGTGTCCACCGAGGCCCTCTATCGGCAACGGCGGGCGCAGCGCGGATGACCCGACGCGATCAGCCAGAGGTCTATGCGATGGACTTGCCACGGTTGGAGGCCGTGCTCGGGTCGGATCGCTTGGCCGAGTGCCTGGCGTGCTTCGATCAGGTGGTGGCCACGATCGTACGGGATTCCGTCCATGCCGGGGCTCCTCTTACCAAAACAGGGCGTAAAGCCCCTGCCTTTAGGCATGGGGATATAAGCCCATGGCCCGATAGGGCCAAGAGTTTTTTGACGGTTCGTTTTGCATTAGACGTCATAGTGCTGTATAATCATCTTAT
>JAJZZH010000005.1 GCA_021797675.1 Bacillota bacterium
CTATAAAGCCCTGCGTCAGGGAAAGTTGGTCATCACGGTTCCGCCCCAACACAGTTCGCAGGAATGCGCCGAGTGCGCCTTCACTTCCCCGGACAACCGCCGGTAGAAGGGAATCCCCAGGTTCACCCCAAAGCATGGGGACAACCAGCCCAGTCAAGCCGAGTTCGTCTGTCAACGCTGCGGACATCGGGACAACGCGGACCACAATGCCGCCGTGGTCATCGCGAAACGCGGCATCCAGAAACTGCTCTCGGGCGATCCGCTGACCAAGCCTCACCGATCCACGCGGATTTTTCGGAAAATAGGGCCGGAACGGTCCGAATCTACGCCTGGGGAGATCGCACAAGACGCGGGAGGCCCTAGGCTTTCCACGCAGCGGTCGGCGAACCAGGAAGCGAAGGGGCTCACCCCGGAAACCCCCGCCTCGGCGTAGCCAGGCGGTGGGAGAGTTCATGTGGGTATCGTGCGCACAAGCCTGCAGAGGCTTCGCGCTTCGAGTCAAGGATCGGTCAGCCCTTGAAGCCTGGCCTGGGCCGGAGCCTGCTGCCCGACCTTCCTTCGCTTCCATGGTATCGGGGTGGGACCTCAAGACATTTGCTGGGATGAATGATTGCCGGGAGAAAGGTCACACTAGCCCCAGAACTTGGACCGTGGGAGGGAACGATTTGGAACCGAACCTGCTCCTTCACACCAGCGAGGATCACGCAGGAATAGCGATCACGGAGATCAAGGCCGGGGAAAAAGCCCACGGTCTTGTCCTGGCTGATCATGCTCCTATCGAACTGGATGTCTCGGAAGATATCCCGCTGGGCCACAAAATAGCCGTCAGGACGGTTTCCGCCGGCCAACCCATCATCCTCTATGGCCATCCGGTCGGCAAAGCCCTGCAAACCATCCGACCTGGGGAGCACGTCCACACGCACAACATGCAAAGCTTGAGGTGGCCGTGACGACCCAATATACCTTCCAAGGGTACCATCGGCCTGACGGTACCGTCGGTGTGCGTAACCACGTTTTACTTTTGCCCGTTGAGGGGATATCCAACCGGGTTGCCGAAAACGTGTCCCACATCATCCAAGGAACGCTAGCCCTCCAGCATCCCTATGGTGACCTCCAATTCGGTCAGGATCTGGATCTCTTCTTTCGGATCATGACCGGGGCGGGCGCCAATCCCAATGTCGCGGCTGTGATCGTCATCGGCATGGAACCCGTCTGGGTCGACCAGATAGCGTCCGGCATTGAAGCGACCGGCAAACCCGTGGCTCGTTTCACCATCCGGCACGTCGGTGACTTGGTCACCACGGAGCAGGTTGCCCGCAAAGCCCAGGAATTCATGTATTGTGCGAGCGAAATGCCACGCCAGGAGGCTAGCCTGACGGATATTGTCCTCTCCACCAAATGCAGCGAGTCGGACCCCACCAATGGGTTGGCCGCCAACCCCATCGTGGGGACGGTGGTTGAGCGGGCTCTAGCGGCCGGAACGACCGTTCTCTTTGGGGAAACTTCGGAGCTAACGGGCGCCGAGTACATCATCGCAGGCCGTATCAAAACCCAGGACCAGCAACGCAAGTTTTGGCAAATGTACCACGAATACATCGGATTCATCGCCGATCAGCGGGCGAACTTGCTGGGTTCCCAGCCCAACCAATCCAATCTCCTTGGTGGCCTTACCACCATAGAGGAAAAGGCGTTCGGGAACATCACCAAGATTGGTCAAGCTTTGATTGATGGAGTTTTGGAGAGCGCCCAAGCTCCTCCCGGTAAGGGCTTGTGGTTTATGAACACGTCCAGTGCGGCCGCCGAGGTGCTGACTCTTTTTGCGGCCGCCGGATCCGTCCTGTGCATGGTAGCGACCGGGCAAGGCAACATCATTGGCAATCCGCTGATGCCAGTGATTAAGCTTACGGCCAATCCCCAAACGGCCATGACCATGGCCGAACACTTTGATCTCGATTTTTCCACCGTGTTAAGCCAGCAAACGTCCATCGATCAGGGCGGTAACATGCTCATGGATATGCTGCTTCGGGTGGCCGGCGGTCGCGTGACAGCCAGCGAAGTGCTAAACCATAACGAGTTTGTGCCGGTCAAGCTTTTCCGTAGCGCGTGATGCCGACCGTATCGCTGTCGGCAAGCGCCATCACACGGGGTTTATGCGGCAAGCGCGCCAAAAACCGGATACCTGTGCCAAGCACGGAATTTCGGTGTGCTGTTACGCCAAAGTGACCATTCTTGCGCTCGGCGGGTCTGTCGGGCAAGCCCTGCACGCAAGGGATTGTTACCCAATGCCAAAAGATCATGGCGGCCAGTCCTGCCCCGGCTTGGCCCTCCAAGCGACGTCCGAACTATTCCGGACGTGGGGCCGTGCGAACGGCGTCATCTCGCCGCCCACGCCATGATACTCAATACCAAGACCAACTCAGATTGCTAATCGAAGCATCTCGTTTTTGGTCGAGGTCGGCTCGGACAACGCCATCAGCACCCCGGCGACCAGGTTCCCTTCCTCGAGGTCAGGACCTGATCCGAAGAAACTGGTGCGAGGCACGTTGGAGCCATCGTCACAGATTTCCAATCTCGAACGTCTCTGAAGCTTCAGACGCAACGAAGGCCTTATCGTAATGAAAATCGATAATCGTATCGACATCGGCTGAGGTGGCCTGAAGCATATACGTGGCCAAAACTTCTGTGGTTTTGGCCCAATGATAAAGTGACGCCAAATGCAAAGCCGCGTAGGCTCTCTGTGACGCATCAACGTGATCGAGATAATCTTGCTCATAAACTCGCTGGGTTTCTCGCAATGCAGGAATAATTCCGGCGATTTTGCTAACGTCTTGCGATGATCGGCGGATGAACGAAATCCCCAAAAGAACCCTGTTGCTCCACGTATTACCGGTGCCATGGGTGAAGGTGTATCATTGGATTCTGAAACCAGAAACTTCCATGATATCGGTTCCTATTCGGGAGATCACCATCCGCCTGGTGGCGCACGACGAAGTCGCGTGCTGGCAGGAGTTGATGGCACGCCATCATTATTTAGGGTTTCCCGGTTTCCTCGGGGAGCGCCTGTATCAAGTCGCGGAGTGGAAGGACCAGTGGGTGCGCTTGGAAGTGGCCGCCTCAGGCGGTCACCCGGACGAGTTTGAAATCTGCCTTAGCCAGGCAGTGGGCTCGACATGAGAGTGGCCTATCATCACCCGGTTTATCCGAAGGGGAAACTCGACGGGGAGGGTAGCATGCCGGGAAAAGGCCCAAGTCCGTCAACCATCAGACGGCGACTGCGGGGCAGATGACCGGGACGATATGAGGATCAAGGCTGATCTGCCTAAACGACCACCATGTCGCGCGTCCGCCCAGCCGCCATCCGCGGAAAATCGCTAACGTCGTATCCGACAATCGTCCGGGACACGGCGTTGGCTAGCAGCGGGAACGTTAAAGCTTGGGAGTGAGCAGCGCGCCCAGGATCAGGGTCAGCAACGCGAGAATCATCGTGAGCCAGGTACTGTTGCGAAAGGTTAGGCGCGCTTCGATGCCGTCGATGCGCTTGTCGACTTGGTCGATGCGTTCGGTAAGTCGGGATTCCACCTGATCGATGCGTTTGGCGACCTGATTGATGCGTTCGGTAAGCCGGGACTCCACTTGATCGATGCGCTTGTCGACCTGATCCATGCGCTTGTCGACCTGATCGAAACGCTGACCAACCTGATCGAAACGCTGGTCAATCTGCTCGAAGCGCTGGTCAATGGCATCGAATCGATCTTCGAAGCGTAATCGCTGGTCGTTAAAACGCTCATTCATTTGCGTGCTCAGCTGCTGAATCTGGTTGCTGATCAATACCCAGGGCATCTCGACCACCATGCCAGCCGGCGGAGTCTCGGCTTCATCGTCAGCCATCCTCAAGCCCTCCTTGGGAGTCATCGGATTACCTCCAGTATAGCACCAAGATATCCCCGAACGGCTCTCGAACGGGGCTCCCGTACACGGGGAAGAGCGCGGGCCCAATCAGTCGCAGAACGGGCGCCAACGTTCCTCCCGATCGCCCTGGCGTCGTGGCTTGCGACGATACGGTGCGGTCCGACCGGTTTGGGCGGGGATCATCCGCGACCGGGATCGACATCGCGCCAATCGCGCCGCGGCAGTTTCTTGCCTTGAGCCAAGGCATCGCTGACACGCATCGCCATCACCTTCCTTTCAGGGGTATTCGGGGGAATTATCGCTGGGGATGCCTATCCCGCCCCGCCGCGCATGGCCTGCCAAATCTGCCCCACGGTCGAGCGGTGTTTTACCTCGACGGCGTGGCGGGAAGCCCAGGCCCGCATCGTCAGCCTCATGGACGACCGCGGATTCGGGGTGCTGACCGGCGAATCGGGGTCGGCAAAACCACGGCCTTGCGCGCCGTGTTGCAGCCCTTGAATCCGGCCCGCTATCGCGTCTGTTACGTCGCGGTCGCCGAAGAATGGACCACCCGGCAACTCTATCGGGCCCTGGCCACCGAACTCCAGTTGCCCTGGGCCCCGTCGGCGGATGCCTTGGAGCAACAGGTGCGGGCGACCTGTTGGACGCTGGCCACGCAACAGGGCCAACTCCCCATCGTGGTGCTCGACGAAGCCCATCTCCTCTCGCCGCACGTGCTGCAGGCGCTGCGCCGCCTGCGGAACTTTGCGTTCGACACCACGGCCCCAATGGTCTTGATTCTGGCCGGGCACACCGAGTTGCGGCGCAAGCTCGCACTCCGACCGTTAGAGGCCGTCCGGCAACGGGTCACCCTAGCCTACCATCTCCCGCCGTTGACGGCGGCGGACGCCGCCGCCTACGTGCGCCACCATCTCCAGCAGGTCGGTATCACCCGCCCCGTCTTCAGCGACGCCCCGTTGCAGGCCGGATATACCTGGTCGCAAGGGATTCCTCGGCGCCTGAATCAGTGGGCTCGCGCGGCCCTCATGGCCGCCCACGGGGGCCAACACTCCCTGGTCGACGACGCCGTCGTCGCCATCGCGGAAGCGGAATTACAATGGGCGGGCACCATCTGGTACCCGTATCCTATCCAAGGAGGTCCTGAATCGTATGCACCCATTTCTCACTCCCCGTCCCGACCAACTCGCCTCGACCCCCCGGACCTATCGCGTCGAGCGGCTCTCGCGCCGCCCCTGGGCCCTGGTCCGGGATCCCGAGGGCTTTCTGGATTCGGTCATCCTCGCCTATCTGACTTATGCGGCGTGGCAAGACGCATCGCCGACGCAGGTGCGAGCCGACGCCCGATGGCTGGCCCGGGCGGCCAGTTGGATGTCGCCCCGGTTCACGTGGGCTGACCTGGATTTAGACGCCTGGACCGTTTTTCTCCAAGACGTCGCCGTGAACCGCCTCCTCGACGGGCAGGTGCCGCAACGGGCAGCGTTCCAGGCGGTCCACGCGCTCCATCGGGCCTATGCCTTTTGGCATTGGGCCGATCCGATCCGCTTTCATTGCCAACCGTTTCCCACTACCCCGGGGGAGCGTCAACGCTGGGTCGCCCTGATCCTCGGGGAGAGGTCCGCCCTTTCCTGAGCGCTCCCGGTTCCCCCCTCGGGTTTCGCAAGAAACCCGAGTTTTTTACGCCGCGTGCGCGGCCATCGATTGTGGGAAATCCGGGGTCATTCACCGTGGGACTCAACACTCGGCGACCTGAATAACAAACCATAGGCGAGCAAAGGTGGCACTTGAGAAATCAACTGGGACGAGCCCGGCGTCACCAAGAGCGTCTGGAAAAGGGGACATGGGAGCAACATGGTAGACATCGGTGATCCCGGAACCCCGCTTCCCAAGCTGATTCCACCGACATCAGCATCGCGGTAGACTCCTTAGGTGGAGCTTAGTCGAAGTCACGGACACAGCAAATGCGGAATGGGTGACCATCATTCCCAACGACCTACTGGTGTTTGCCTCACGCATGCTACGTTACCAAAACAGGGCGTAAAGCCCCTGCCTTTAGGCATGGGGATATAAGCCCATGGCCCGATAGGGCCAAGAGTTTTTTGACGGTTCGTTTTGCATTAGACGTCATAGTGCTGTATAATCATCTTAT
>JAJZZH010000085.1 GCA_021797675.1 Bacillota bacterium
TGCGGGAGTACTTGCTAGAAAAGTGGGGGCGAGCGTGTGGGTACTGCGGCAAGACTGATGTCCCCCCTGCAAGTCGAACACATCGTGCCCAAGGTGCGGGAGGGAAGCAGCCGGGTCAGCAATCTCACCCTGGCCTGCGAACCATGCAACCTCCGAAAGAACAATCAAACGGCGGCAGAGTTCGGCTATCCGGACATCCAAGCGCAAGCCCGAAAGCCTCTGAAGGACGCCGCCATGATGAATGCCACCCGGTGGCGGTTGTATGTGCAGTTGCAGGCCACCGGACTACCCGTCGAGGGGGGATCGGGCGGATGCACGAAGATGCAACGGACCGCCCACAACCTACCCAAAGAACATTACTACGACGCGCTTTGCGTGGGCGAAAGCACCCCGGAGCACTGCATTCATCTCTCGGCTTATGTGCAGATTTGGACCGCGAAGGGGCGGGGCAACCGGCAAATGTGCGGCACGAACCCGTACGGATTTCCAATCCGGCATCGCGTACGCCAAAAGGTCCACTTCGGCTTTCAGACGGGCGATACGGTCAAAGCGGTGGTCCCCCGGGGCAAGTACACCGGAACCCATACGGGGCGTGTCTTGGTGCGAGCGTCCGGCGCGTTTGACATTTCCGCCGATGGGCAGCGAATTGCTCAGGGCATTGCGTACAAACATTGTCGCATTCTGCAACGCAACGGAGGATGGCAGTATGCACAACAACCCGTTTCCGCCTGACGGCGGAAACCCGCTTTCCTCCCCACGGCTAAAGCCGGGGGCTTCTCGCGGGCATTCGGTGAATTCGCGGCAGCGAACGAACGCATGATTCCTACAAGGCGAAGCGCAGTCCCCCCACCGATGGCCGTTGCCTGCGTCGAGCCCACGCCCGCCGTGAAAACCGCGCGGAGCTGGACTCCCACTCGGACGGATCGTTTTTCGGGATGACCTTTGGGCACGGGCACCGCATGCCGTGCCGGAAGTGTGTCCGAAAGGCCTGCCGACCTCGGACGTGCGGTAAACGGAACGGCTAGGAGCCTTGCCGATGGAGGGCTCGTCGCTTTTGCCCCGGGAAGGTCTTGGCCCGCTAGCCAGACCTTCACGGTGCTGGCTGGCGTTGTCGCGGTGGCGGGCGGGATAGCACGCATGGCGACCGGCAATACTGTGAAGGCACGGTCCGTTCGCAACGGATGTGGAGCCGAACCATCGGCCAGCATCAACAGATCGACGACTGGCAAAGGAGCGTATGCCATCCATGGCAATGAGGCACGGAGGCCGGAGGGGCTGGGGGAGGGTTGCCATCTCATGTATCGCTTGGACAGGATTCGGTTGGGTTGGGGCAAGCGCCCAGGCCGCAACCCTACCGGCGGTGATCGTCAAGTCGGTGCCGACGACCAAGAAGGTGGCGGCGCTTACCTTCGATGACGGACCCACCCGAAAATGGACCCCGGAAATTCTGCGCATTTTGAACGAGAACCACGTGAAGGCCACGTTTTTTGCCGTGGGCACGGAGGCTACCCGCTTCCCCCAATACCTTCAAGAAGAGATCAAGGCCGGAATGGAGATCGGGTCGCACGGATATCGCCATCGAACGTTACGCGGCTTGTCGGAAACGACTGTGGAGCAAGAGGTCAGTGCAAACGCGTCCACGCTGGAGGCTTTTGGGGCGCCTGCCCCCAAGTTGTACCGACTTCCGGGAGGAAAATCCGATGTCACCGCGCTTCGCGTGTTGGGCCGCCTAGGCTATACGGTGATCGGATGGTCGGTCGATCCCAGGGACTGGAGGCACATCTATAGCGCCGAACACATGGCGCGGCTCGTTGAGCAGCATATTCAGCCCGGCGGCATTATCATTTTCCACGATGGACCCAACTCCTCGCAAGCGACCGTTGACGCCGTGGCCAGTATTGTTCCCTCCCTTAAGCAAAAAGGTTATCGACTGGTCACCGTAGGGCAGCTGCTGAAAGACGGGATCCTCCCGAAAAATCGCTTACCGATAGCGGTCCACGGCTGAACGGCGAGGGGCTCCCGGCGGGGCAACCCTGGGTAGGATGGCCTGGGCTAGTTCACGGGGTCAGTTCGCCTACTCAACCCTTCCCGGCCCTTCGTCGGCGTTCGGAGAGGTCGGGACGTGCATCATGAGGATGCCCGGCAAACCCGTCATCGGCTGATCGTCCAAGCCTCTATTGAGCCCGAGAACCACAATTCGCGCTGTGACCCAACGCCCGAAGGCCAAAAACCAGGCCGAGGGCCGGTCTCTTCCCAAGGGGGTGCAAGCCCAGGCCGTCCCCCACGCGATGTGTTCTTCGGCGTGGGGGAGGGCGTATCGTTTACCCGCCACGATAAAGCGGTGCGCCATTGGTCATCGGGGTTCCGCCCGCGTATCGTTCGCCTGAAGCTGGCGTTTGTGGGCATCAACGCGGACCATCGGCCGAGTCAAGCCGAATTCGTCTGCCAGGCCTGCGGACACACGGGTAACGTGGTTCACCATGCCGCCGTGGCGATGACCCAGCGCGGCATCCCCAAACGTCCGTCGAGAATTTCGCTGACTGCGACGCACCAAGCGATGCGGATTGTTCGGAAGGCAGCAGCGGCCCATGAGCCAGGAACCTCCGGCCGTGATCCCGAGAATCCCGTTGCCTCGGCCTCGTCGAGGTCAGGCGGTGGGAGAGGTCATTCCAAAGACTTGGCCAGTTGGAGCCATTTTGATATGATGCTCGGGGACTATAGGCTGGGGGTAGGTATCGGATCCGGTTGGCAGCGTGGCGATGCGGAGAAGATCGTTCCGTCCCGGGAGTGGTGACGCGATGATGCTCGGCAATCTTGAACGGGCGCGCCTGCAAGATCGCGTGGGCCCCGATCTTAGAGCGGTCGACAGGCTGGTAACCGAGGCGCCGACCTTGATTGCCGTGGCCGATGACCAACCCAACGAGATTGGGGTGTGGGGACGGTCGTCGCGCTCGATCTGCTTAGGCAAGTGGGGGCGCATGAGGGCCCTTGGTTGCGTGGCCCCCGGGGTTCCTCGCCTCTGGTGGACGACCCGGCCGTATCTAAAATTGGTGACTTTTGTTCCGACGACGCATCTGGACCGGGTTCGGGAGGCGCTTGGAGAAGCCGGCGCCGGTCGGGCGGGGCGATATGCCTATACCGCTTTTTGGGTTGGCGGTCAGGGCAGCTTTTTGCCCTTGGACTGGGCGCGGCCCTCGGTGGGAAGGATAGGCAAATTGACCGTAGTTGACGAATATCGGGTCGAAGTCTTAGTCCCGCAATGGTATCAGCAGGTAGTGGAAGCGGCCTTGCTCGACGTCCATCCGTACGAAGAAGCGGCAGTGGATTGGATTCGACTGGAAAACGCGGTCCGGGTGCCCAAGGTCTGGGAGGCGGGAAACGAGTGGTGGTGCGCCGAAATGGAGCCTGATATCTTGCAGATGGCGGAATCCTCCCGCCCTCGCTGTGTGCATGTCGAACGCATCGGGTGGTCCGCAGAGTTAGCCTTGGGTCGAAACGGAATTGCCGTGGACCGAGCTGGTCCGGGGGGAATTCTGCTCGATGGGCTCACCCGGCTGTGGATGGAGCCGAAACCGCCCCACATTTCCTGCTAAGCGTAAAATTAGGTAGCGGGCCTAAGGTGACCTTGTCGCGATCTGGGGCGTTATGCTTGTTGACGGTCGAACGCACGTCATGGGCCGAGGTAGCTGGTACATCCCGTCGCCCTATCACGACCCGCACGGGGCGGGAGGCGATGGCGGCGCCCATCGGTGATTTCTGGGGCTGGTGCGGAAATGAGACTGGAAATTGGGACGGCAGGCGAGCATTACCAAGACAAACTGCGCTTTGGAGATTGTTTTTTCGTTCAACACTTTTTAGGATGAAGTGAGGAGCAATCAAGGACTCATGGGAAATGGCGGTGACGGAGTGACTCCAACGGTTGTGGAAGAAATGGCTCGCCCGATGGAGCGGGTATTGAACGTGCGAGGAGGCCGACGCCTTTACGGAGAGGTAAGCGTCGATGGTTCGAAAAATGCGTCTTTGCCGATATTCGTGGCTTCGCTCCTGGCTGAGCAAGGGCAGACACGGCTGTTGGGCGTACCCCGCATTTCTGACGTGGAAGTGCTGTGTGACATCTTGCGCGAGTTGGGAGCAAAGGTGGCGTGGCACGGTGACGCGATCGATATTGATGCCACTGCTCTGACCAGTTGTGATGTGGACCAGGAACTGGGACAAAAAATTCGTGCGTCGACCTATCTGTTCGGGGCCTTGTTGGCCCGGACCGGCGAAGCCAAGGTACCGTATCCGGGTGGAGACCGCATCGGGAGTCGCCCGATTGACTTTCATATTGCCGGCTTGCGGACGATGGGGGCCGAGGTGTATACCGAAGGCGGATTTCTGGTGGGGTCGGGTCGTCTAGGGGAGGCCGCCATATATCTGGAACGCCCGTCGGTAGGGGCTACCATCCATCTCATGATGGCAGCGTCATTAGGCCAGGACACGGTAACCACGATTACCAACTGTGCGATGGATCCCGAAGTTATCGATGTAGCCCGGTTTTTAAGTGCGATGGGTGCCAAGATCTACGGCGCCGGCACGAAGACGGTGAAGATCATGGCGGTGAAGCGGCTCCGGGCGGTGACCTATGAGGTGATTCCGGATCGCCTGGAGGCAGGCACCTTCTTAATGGCTTCCGGTCAAACTAATGGAAGCATTACGGTGCGCGGAGTTATCCCCGAACACCTCACCGCGGTGATTGCCAAGCTTCGCCAAATGGGCGTAACGGTGGATATCTTAGGAGACTCGATCGCGGTCCGAGCGGGCGGCCCCCTGCGGGCTACCGATGTCATGGCTGAAGAATACCCTGGCTTCCCTACCGACCTGCAGCCTTGTATTGCAGCTTTGCTGGCCTCCGCTCGGGGCGAGAGTTTGGTGACAGATTTGGTGTGGACCGACCGCTTCCAGTACGTCGACGAATTGGTGCGCATGGGCAGCCAGATTAAGGTGGGGGGGTCCGGTGTGCGCATTCAGGGGGTGCAGCGGTTGACTGCGGCCGAAGTGACCGCCAACGATATTCGAGGGGGGGCCGCGCTGGTGCTGGCTGCTCTGAGAGCGGAAGATGGCATGACGCGGATCCACGGCATTCACCACCTGGACCGAGGATATGCGGGTCTGATCGAAAAACTCGTGGATCTCGGCGCCGATATCGAAGAAGACGTCGTCTAGGCCCCAGTCAGTCCATGATTCGTCCGGGTGGCGCCGATCCCAGCGTTACGGGCTTAAATGGCTACGAACGGCGTTCAAGAATCCGACGATTGGAGCCGACGTATCCAAACTCAGTGTGGACCGCTGAATCGCGCTGGCCGACTGCTGAAGGCGGGCCAGCGCGGTAGCCGACGGCCGGTGACCGGTGCGGGCCCGTGCCCAAAGGTGAAGGGCACCCAATCCCGCCTGCCCTTCTTGGGAAAAGAGCCGACTCCAAGGCGCTATCTGCTGGTAAAGACGTTGGCTAGGCAGGTGTTCCGCCAAGTCACGGTTGGCGGCCGCCATGTGAGTAAAGGCCGCGGCTAACCCGCTGTGGAGCGGATGAGCCGGTGGATGTACCCAAAACTGGGTAATTTGCCCATTCAACGTGCTCAGGGTTGCCGACAAAAAACTCTGGCTGTTGGCCGCGGCGAAAAGCCGGAAGCTTGCTTGGGCGTTCCCGCCAAGCCCGGCCACGGCGTGGCTCCAGGCAGTTAGCGGATGATAACGGCGGGGGTGGTTCAGGAAGGCGGCGCCGGTCCATAACGCAACCTCAGAAGCCTGGGCTTGCAGCATAGGGTTGAACAAGTACCCACGGACCTGTCGGACGAGGTCCGCGCTTCTGCCTAGGAGCGGACCCAGGAAAAGGTGGGGGTGGTGCGGCGGCTGGACATAGGTGTAATCGTTGACCGGATAGTTGTCCCAGATGACTAGCTGATGGCCGGTGAGATGCTCGACCGTCTGCGCCTCACCGGCGGTGATCGTGCGTGAGAGCACCCAGGGCCCCGTCCAAATCACATGGATCCCTTGGTATAGGGCCGTCTTGAGGCCCTGCCAATAGGGATTGGGCGACGTCCCGTAATAGAGCGTAGGCGTGAAGAGCAGGCTAAAAGTTGGGTCACCCTGGCGCCCTTGATGCAGTACGCGATCCGCCAGTCGAGCCTGGGCCACGGCGAGCTGCCCGGTGGGCGGTGAGGCGATATCATCAAACGACAGCATAAAGTGGCGGACGCCGATGCTTTCCACCTGACGAATTTTGGCGACCAACAGCGAAAAGTCGCGTGGACTGTCGTAATGGATGGACAGGCCTGGGCTAATCGAGTACACAAAGGCAAGGTGGTCCCGTTCGGCCGTACGGACCAGGCTGGCCAACAACGCCAAGCGCTTCGGTGGATAGGGCTGATTCCACTTGGCTCGTTGATAGGGATCATATTTGGGCGCATAGACGAAGGTGTTGAAGTGATGAGCCGCCATGAAGCCGAACAGGGCGGTGGTCTCGCCCATGGTCCAGTCGGGACCATAAAATCCCTCGATAACTCCCGTCATCAAACGGGATGGAGCGCGGGAGGCGGCCCAACGTCGGACACCCCGCGATCCTGCCAGCGAGGCCTTGGCCGTGGCGAGGGATGGCCCGGTAAGCATAGCGATTACGGAAATGAACACGGCCCCATAGCGAAGTTGCAATCCAATTCACCTCAACCTCACGGCAAGAGTTATCAGGCTCATCTTAGCACGGCTTGCGGCAAGGTTTAAGGGCGGTTGGCAGGATCGAAGCCGGACTCATGGTCGTGGCGACCAATTTGTCAGCATTCTCGCCCAACATTGTGAGCCGGATCATCTTGCGCCGGTGGCGACGATTACGCGAGGGCGTTCGTCCGTAGTCAGCTGAAACGTAGTCAGCTGAAACGTAATCAGGTGAAACGTAATCAGGTGAAACGTAATCAGGTGAAACGTAATCAGGTGAAACGTAATCAGGTGAAACAAGGAAGCACTATAGAGCATAGTCATACGATGTACGCTAACACTACGGACCAATGGGTCGCACTGGGTCGGGAGATATCGGTGGATGCCATGCAATCCTGTTGGCGATTCGCAAGGACCACCGGCACGATGAACGTTCCCGTCCCCTCCCCCTCACGGGTTGAGGCAGGGGGGGGGTGGCCCAAGACGCCACGCGGTATCAAGCGTGGCTGCCGCGCAACGCGCATGCCCCGGTGCAGCGATACCAGCAGGGCCCGGCGGCTAAACTGCCGGGGTTGGCGGATCAAGGCCGCGATGCTGGTTCAGTAAGGACACTCCCCCGAAAGGGGGAGCCCCTGGGATTGCGGTGGCTACCGGGTCTGAGGCCGCTATCCAGGACATACACTCGCTTGCAAAATCCGCCGGAATCCTGGCCTTCAGGACGGGGAAGATGTCAAGGAGTTATACACTAACTTTCTTCTCTATGCCTAAAGGTGTATAATATAGGTTATCAAACGCACATTAACCAGTCATGAAGTGGCTCACTGGCTTTGGGCCTGATTCCATCGGTTATCGGATCCGCACGGGGCATGGCGTGGATGTCGGTGTGAAGACCTTCGCCACACGATCCACGGGCGACAAGATCGCGGGGCCGAAAGCCCACCGCCGCGCTTTGCGCCGCTTGAAAATACGTCAACGTGCCATCCCCCGAAAAATGCAAGCCGCCAAAGTTTAGATGGGCTTGGCTCCGCAGGATCCGCTCCCGAAAGGAACTCGGTTGGCGCGCAGCCGGAATTGGGACCAGGCCAAAAACCACGTCGCCCGGACCCATCTTCGGGTCGTCAATCTTCGCCGCGACTTCTTGCCCACAACGTCCACGGACCTCTGTCGCAAAAACCAAGCGATCGGGATCGAGACGTTGTCGGTGCGCGGGATGATGACGAATCATCGGTTGGCGCGGAGCATCGCAGACCAGGGGTTTGGTCAGGTCTTGGCTTTGCTGAAATATAAAGCCGATCGGTACGGAACGCAATGGACCGAAGCCGACCGCTGGTTTCCCAGCAGCAAACTGTGTTCGACGCCTGGCTGTGGCTATCTCAAGAACGATCTCACCTTAAAGGACCATGTGTGGACTTGTCCATCGTGCGGAATGACGCATGATCGGAACGACGCATGATCGGAACATTAACGCGGCGATGAACCTGAAAGGGCTGGCAACCCCAACTGCCCTATCTGTGGCGACGGCTTCGGGGCAGGAAGAAATCGGGGTGGACTATTGCGCACCGATTTTATAGCAGCAAAAAGTTTTCTCGCCGACAAAGGCCGGTTGAAGGCGATAAAATAGTATGGGGGTTGGGTTTTAGGGAATTTCGGCCAGATGTTTGGTGGTCCATACCAAAGCAGGAATTTCGCGGCGGGCTGTCGAAGCTCACGGTGTCAGCCAAATAAATAATTCTTTGGCAAGGGCAGCAAGGAGGATATGTTATGAAGAAGTTTTCGGCGTTGGCGTCGGCCGCGCTGTTATCCACCGCGATTGTCGGCAGCACGGTTGCCGCCAAGCCGGCCGCCACCTCCAGTGTCCCGTACGTTACTATCGGAGGCATTAATCAGGGGGGGCCGATGAACTGGTTTAGCCCGGTGGGCAATGTCTTTCTGGGCATGGACCTGGAGCCGCTCGCCTTTCATGTGCTGAATGGTGCCAATATCAATGCATTCTTCCCGAATGTGGGATTGGCAAGCAAATGGAAGGTGTCCAATGGCGGCCACACCATCACCGTGTGGCTAAATCCGAAGGCGCGCTGGTCGACCGGCCAGCCGGTGACGTCGCAAGACGTCGTGACGTCGTTTGCCTGCTATTTTGTGACCGGCCAGGCGCAGGGCTACGACTTGGGGTCCGTCAAGGCGCTGGGGCCGCGGGAAATTCAGTTCAACGAGGTCGCGGGCGACAATTACAGCGCGTTTTGGCGTTCGGTGCTGGAACAGGTCATCGTTCCGGCGTCGGTCTATGGTGCCGCCTTGCCTAAGAACATCTGGACCATCATCGACCAGTCGCTGTATTCCGGCACCAACGCCAAGCTGGCAGCCAAGGCCAAGGCGGCGCAAACGACGATGGGCGACATTCACAAGCTCAAACTCGACACGTTGGCACCCAAGAAAGATGTTTCGGCTGGGCCGTATTACATTAGCAGCATGAGTCCCGACGAGATTGTGATGACCAAGAACCCGTATTTCTATGCGGCGAACAGAGTTCGCATCCAGACCGTGGACATCCGCAACAACTCGTCCAACCAGACCGTGTTTGAGTGGCTCCGCGGCGGGCAGATCTACCAGGGCACGTCAGGAGGCATGTCGCTCGCCCTCGTGCATCAGTTGAAGCGCACGCCTGGCAACGTCTACTATCACATTCCGGCTTTTGTGACCGCCCAGTTGGCCTTCAACGAACACATTTATCCATATAACCTGGTCCAGGTGCGTCAGGCGCTTGCCTATTTAATCAACAAGCACACGCTTTGGGAAGTGGCAGAGCCGACGGGAGGAACCCGGTCGATCTGGTCAGACGGTATGATCGATCCGCAGACCAAGGCGTACCTGACCCCGGCCCAGCGCGCCAAGTTGAACATGTACAACCCGAGTCCGAAGAAGGCGGCTGCGCTCTTGCGCTCGGTCGGATTCACCAAAAAAGGCGGTCAGTGGTACACGGCCAAGGGCAAGCCGTTTACTATCGACTTGATGAACGTCTCCGGATTCAGTGACTGGATTGAGGCCGGTTCGGTCATGGAGCATGAGTTCAACGCCTTTGGCATCAAGACGACGCAGACCATCGTGGCCACCTTCTCGGAATACCTGCAAGCCCAATCACAGGGCAAGTATGCGGTGCAGTTTTGGATTGGCTCGTTTGGCCCGTGGATTTACGCCACCTTTGGCCGTCTGTACGGCGGCAACGACGGGTATGCCGTCAACGGGACCAAGTTGACCTACGTGTCGTCCGCCAAGAAGGGCAACTGGATGGACTTCCCGCAGACGGTCAACGTCAAGGGGTACGGCAAGGTGAATGCGGGCGTGCTGACCAATGAACTCTCCAGCAACCTGACCCCAGCCCAGACTAAGGCGATAGTGGTCAAGTTGGCGATGGCGAGCAACCAGTACCTGCCGGTGATTACGCTCTGGAACTACGCGCAGGCGGGATTTGTCAACACGACTCACTTTACCGACTACCCGCTCAACAACCGCCAGCTGATGGTCAGCACGGAGGGCTTCTACCCGCCGATTGGCGCCTGGGAAACCTTCGGCTACGTGCATCCTAAGTAACCTAACGACGATGGCAGGAGCCGATTGACTGGTCAGCGACCGTCCGCCCGTACCTCTTCCTGCCGGAGGATTGCCGGATTCCGGCCGGACGGGCGGTTGCGACGAGGAGGAGCATTTCATGAAGAGTTTGATTCCCCGCCTAATCCGTCGACTCTTCGGCGGCATCATCATGATTTTGGCCGTGGCCTCATTCACGTTCTTTTTGATTCATCTGATTCCCGGCAACCCAGCCCTATCCAAACTGACGTCGTTGGAAATGTCCGGGGTGCAGCCGCGGCAGGCCGAACTGGAAGTAAGCGCCATATACGGCTTTTTGCCCCACCAGCCTCTGTATATCCAATATCTGCAGTATATCTGGCAACTTTTGCACCTGAATTTGGGCAAATCCATAATGTATGCCGGAATCTCGGTCAGCCACCTGCTGCTGCTGGCCTTGCCCTGGACGGTCTTCACCGTCACCGCGGGCATTATTGTCAGTTTTGTGGTTGGCATTCTTGCCGGGGTGCTGATTGCGGTCTATCGGGACCGTTGGTTCGGCAATGGCATCACGTTGTTTTCCACCTTTTTGCACGGAATTCCCCAACTGATTATGGCCCTGTTGCTCGCCTATCTGCTGACGACGATCTGGCCGATTTTTCCTTACGGGTCGCCCTACAAGGCGTCTATGACGCCCGGATTCACGCTTCCGTTTATCGGCTCGCTGATTTTTCACGCCATTTTGCCCGTCGCCGCGTACGCCATTTCCAGTTACGGCGGCTGGGCTTTGACCATGAAATCCAGCGTGGTGTCGGTGCTGGGGGACGACTTTATCTTGGCCTCCGAGCTGCGCGGATTGAAGCCGAGAATTCGCATCGGATATATCGCGCGCAACGCCATCTTGCCGCTGTTCACCACCCTGACGCTGTCGATTGGCTTTATGTTCGGCGGTTCGGTGTTTATCGAGCAAATTTTTGATTATCGTGGCCTCGGCTACATGCTGATTACGGCCACCACCAATCTCGACTATCCCTTGATGGCGGGGGCGTTTCTGATTATTACCACCGCCGTCATTGTTGCCAATATCCTGGCCGACTTTTTATATACGGCCATTGATCCTCGCATTCGCGTGCAGTAGCCGGGCGCTAAGCAGAATTCACGCACATCATCTGGAGGAACGACATGTCAGCCGCTGTTATTTTCCCCCCCGACCAGGCGCCGACCACGGCGCGCAATCCTTCCTTGGCCACCATAGCCTGGCGGGCGCTCACGCGCAAGTCGGGGCGCATCATCGGGGTGCTTATCCTGCTCTTTTTTATCAGCATGGCGATCTTCGGCCCCATGCTCTATCCGAAACAGTTACCCATCAACGGGGCTAATCTCTATGCGCCGCCATCCTGGGCGCACCCCTTGGGTACGGACTTCGAGGGCACGGGCGTGCTGGCCGAAATCGTGACGGGATCGCGCTACGTTCTGTCGGCGGCCGCGTTGGCCGCGCTGTTCACCATTGCCGTGGGCACTTTTATGGGCATCGTGTCGGGATATTTCTTGGGCCTGACCGATAACATCATCATGCGGATTACCGATTTCATCCTCACCATTCCCGGCTTCCCGCTGCTGATCGTGTTGTCGACCATTTGGAGCTTCGGCAGCCCGATTGCGATGGGGGTGGTCTTGGGCTTAACCGGCTGGGGAGGCCTCGCCCGGGCGGTGCGCTCCCAGACCCTGTCGCTTCGGGAGCGGGGGTTCATTGAGGCGGCGCGCGGGCTGGGCCTGTCCAACGGCCACATCATTGGTCGGGAGATCTTGCCCAATATTGCGCCTTATATCGCCATGAACCTCTTGCTGTCGGTGACCGGGGCCATTTACGCGGAGGTCGGTCTATTTTTTCTTGGCGTCATTCCCTTTCAGGCCAACAACTGGGGCGTGATGTTGAATTTGGCTTTCGGCAATGGTGCCATGTATACACCGCAGTCGCTGCTCTACATGATATCGCCCATGGCTTGCATCATGCTGGTGACGTTCGGCATTGTGCTGACCTTGGACGCCTTGGACGAAATCCTGAATCCGCGATTGAGGGAGGGGTAATATGGGCTCGGTAGCTGTTGAGCCGGCGCAAGCGTCGGCGCTCGATCGCGACGTGGCCTGCAGGGTTCGGGGATTGACCGTGACCTACAAGGTGGATAACCGCGAATTGAGCGCGCTGCGGGATGTGGACCTGGACATCCGTCAAGGCCAGATCACGGCCGTAATCGGGGAATCGGGATCCGGAAAGTCAACGCTGGCCCTGGCGCTCATGAATGCCGTCTCTAAGCCAGGGCGAATCGCCGCCGGCAAGGTGACGTACCGCGACCTGGGCGAAGTCACGGCGATGGACAGCGAGCGTCTGCGCCGGGCCCGCGGACGGTCGCTCAGCATGGTCTTTCAGGCTTCCCAAAATTCGTTGAACCCATTGACCCGGGTGGGAGCGCAACTGCTGGACTTGGCTCGATCGCATGATATGCGCGATCCGCGGGCAGTTTTGCGGGAGGCGGCCGCCCTGGCGGAGAGGATGTCGCTCGATGCCGATCGGGTGCTAACCTCGTATCAACATCAATTGTCGGGCGGGATGCGCCAGCGCGTCGGGATTATTTTTGGGCTGGTGCTGAAACCTCAGGTGCTGCTCCTCGATGAGCCGACCACGGCCCTCGACGTACTCTCCCAGTCGTCGGTGCTGGAAATCGTGCGTTCGATCCAGCGTGAACGACAACTGACCACCGTGCTGATCACCCACGATATGGGCGTGGTGGCTGAACTCGCCGACCGGGTGGTCGTGCTGTATGCGGGCCGGGTGGTGGAGGAAGCGCCCACGACGGAATTGATTCGCCATCCACGGCATCCCTACACCCGGGCGCTGATTCAGGCGATTCCCCGGTTAACCGGGGATCCCAGCTTAGCGAGGCCTTTAGAGGGGCAGCCCCCCTCGTTGGCCGCCATCCCCACGACGGGCTGCGTGTTCCGTGGGCGCTGTCCGCACCGGATGGAGGTCTGCGAGACCTCGACGCCGGGGATCAGCCAGGTGAGCGACACGGACCACCGGTATGCGTGTCACTGGGAAGGGGCGGCCAATGATTGAAGTACGAGCCATCGAAAAGGTCTACCGCGGAGGCGGCGGCCTGTTGTCGCAACGGGCGGTGAAGGCTCTGCGCGGCGTGAGTTTAACGTTGAAGGACGGCGAAGCGATTTCCCTGATCGGGGAGTCGGGATGCGGCAAGACCACCTTGGGACGAATTATTGCTGGCCTGGAGACGTATAGCCAGGGAGAACTCGTGTTTGATGGTACGCCGTTGAGCCAAGTGCCTCCGGGTGATCGGCCCCAGTGGTTTCATCGGGTGCAGTTGGTGCAGCAAGATCCGTATGGTGCCCTCAATCCGGCGCGGACGCTAGGTAATGCCTTGGTCGACCCGCTGAAATTGCAGGCCAAGCATCTCGGCAAGGATGCAACCTGGACCAGGGAACGGGCGCGAGAGCTTTTGAACCTGGTGGGATTGGACCCGGAGGCGACGCTCTATAAGTATCCGCACAACCTTTCGGGCGGGCAGCGGCAGCGGTTCGTGGTGGCCCGAGCGTTGACCGTCGATCCTAAGGTGTTGGTTGCAGACGAAGCGGTGTCCATGATCGACGTCTCGTTGCGTCTGGGAATTTTGAGTCTATTAAGCGACTTGCGGGTACGGCTCGGCATCTCGGTCATTTTCATCACCCACGACGTCGCGGCCGCGCGTTACGTGGCCCGGGATGGCGTGATCTGCGTGATCTACCGCGGGGAAATCGTAGAATACGGGCGCACGGACGACATTATCCGCTCCCCCGTCCATCCCTATACGCAGGCGCTCTTGAGCGCGATGCCCGTCTTGCGCGGCCTGGAAAAGCCGGGGCCCGACCGGTTCATCCCTTCTCAGGATTTGGATACCCAAGCCCAAGACGAGGCAGGGTGTCTATTTCGGTCGCGATGCCGCTTTGCCACCGAGCGCTGCGGCCGCGAACACCCGAACCTGGTTGCGCTCGACGGCGGTGAACGACTGCATGCTTGCTTCTATCCCCAGGCTCGCGATGTGGTGCCGGTGCCCGTGGGCTGATGAAGACAAAACGCGGAGGGCCCCATGAGTGATCAATTGGCTCGTCTGAGCACGGAACAGTGGAATCGTTCGATTCCACCCTTGGAGACGCTGGACACGTTGCGGATGGTGCAGGTCATCAACGAGGAAGATCAGAAGGTAGCCCGCGCGGTTGAGGCGGTACTGCCGGAGATCGCCCGGGCGGTGGACCTGGTTGCGAGCGTGCTCGCCGCAGGCGGGCGGATGCTCTATATTGGCGCGGGGACCAGCGGACGCATCGGATTTTTGGATTCGACCGAGTGTCCGCCGACGTTTAATACGGATCCCGAAACGGTCCAAGCCGTTTTAGCCGGTGGGATGGGGGCCGTCGCCGAGGCCTGCGAAGGCGTGGAGGATTCGGAGGACGCTGGCGCCGAAGATCTACGGATCCGTAACGTGGGACCGCAGGATGTGGTGGTCGGGCTAGCGGCGAGCGGGAGAACGCCCTATGTGATGGGCGCCTTGCGCTTTGCGCGGCAGGTGGGTGCCGCCACGGTAGCGGTGAGTTGCAATCGCACGGCCGAACAGGCCTCCTTGGCGGATGTCGCGATTTCGGTGGATACCGGACCGGAAGTTATTCTCGGTTCCACCCGGATGAAGGCGGGGACGGCGCAAAAACTGGTGCTCAACATGCTCTCCACCGGAGCCATGGTGCGCTTGGGCAAGACCTATCGTAACCTCATGGTGGACATGAAACCGACAAATTACAAACTGGTGGAGCGGGCGCGCCGGATGGTCCGGCTCGCCGCCGACTTGGATGATGAAGATGAAGCGGCGGCGCAGGTGCTGGCGGCGTCGGGAAATCAGCCCAAGGTCGCCATTTTCATGGTGCAGCGCGGGACGGGCCGCGCTGAGGCCGAGGCGGCCTTGGCCCGCGCCCATGGCGATTTGCGGCGGGCACTCGAGGAATCGGCAGGGCTTGGCGGGAAAGGCTGAGGCGCCTTAGGGCCAAGCCGCGACGCGCGGCGAAATGCGTAGAGGCAGAGGTCTTTCGATGGGTTGCCGAAAGACCTCTGCCTGCGCGATGGGCGGAAGCCCTGGGGGCATCGGGCCCGCTTACCCGGTGGCTTGTTGCGGAACGGCCTCCTGAGCGGGCCGGAGGGCGGTTTTGGCAAGCGCCCAGATCGCCGCTGCCAGGCCGAGGACGACAAAAAACAGGCCAATCGCCACGATGGTGAACGCGGAGCCGTACAGGGCAGGATGGAAGAAGATATAATCCATTCCACCCAAGAACGCGACGAAGGATCCCAAGGCGAGGCTGATACTGGCTATCCGGCACTCGCGGGCGGGCGCGTTGAGGCATTTCATGGCTAGCAACACCCCCAGCACCGCGGGCAGCAGGAAGAAGGCGAAATCCTGGTGCCACCAGGTGAATACGGCGTCATTCAAGGCGGCGGGAGCGTGAGCACTTCCCGCACCGTACAACGTTTCGTGAAATTCGATATAGTATCCGGTAACGACGACGGTAATGAAGATCATGGAGGTCAACGCGACGCCGTACCAGGCCAGCGCACGGCCGGGCACCCGTTCGAGAGCCAAGCCGACCAGGGTCACCAGACCGCCCAACATGACTCCCACGCCGGTGACCAGATCGTCGCCGGCCAGGCCGTTCACGCCGTGGGCGAACAAGGTCGGGGGTTGAGCGATCGAAAAGCCGGCAACCAGGTAGACTAAGGTGGTGGCGACGATGCCCGCGGTCGTCCACCAGAGACCGAGACGGGTCAAAGGATGGTGGGCGCGCTGGGGGCCAAAGATGGCTACCGTCAGCGCCACCAACAGCGCAAGGACGCCGACCACCATATCATGAGAATGGGACGTGATGAGGTTGGCCATCCATTGTTGCCACGTCAAACCCGCCAACGTCGCGTAACCGCCGATGAGGGCCTTGGGCCAGTCGCCAAATTCCAATATCCAGCCCGCAATGTGCCCCATAATAGCCGCGAACAGCATGCTGAGAGCGGAAAACGCCGCGAGCCAGGTCACCGTGGTGCGGAGCTCGGCTGCACGCACAAAAAGCGTTAGCGATAGCGAAATCAGAATTTCGTCCAGGCAAAAGAACGAGACGATCTGCATCCACAAGGGCACGGTGTCCGTAATCGAACGGTCCAATATCCCGCCGACGCCACTCAGGACGGTGGCGCCCAAGGTGCCCCACAAGACGAGACGATACGCGATACCGTGGTGGTGACTGCCGAAGATTTCAATCGTAATTAGGGACAGGAGACCCACCAGTCCGATGAGGAGCCCATGCAGATACATGATATGCGCATAGAGAATATTCCCGGACGCCGACGTCTCGCTGCGAAACGGAGCGGCGATAAAAGCGCTGCCGAGCGCGAGCAGGCCCAGCCAGATCAACATGCCGATGATGATGCGCTGTTCGGGAGAGCAGAATACCCTGCGGGTCATGGGCGTCATCTTGCCAGCCATCGTGATTGCCCTCCTCTGGATCAGTTTGGATCGGTCGAACTTTCCGCGAGCTCCGGGTTAGGCTGCCCCGTCGAGTCCTCGCGCGAATTACCGACCGTTGCTGCATCTGTACTATATCCCGCTCGGGATATTTGTGAAAACGGTCACAAGGCCCGTATTGAGATGATCGATAGTCCCATGGGGGGGTGCTGTTGGATACGCTGGGTGCGGACCACCGAACGGCCGCAGCGGGCCAAATGGGCAGCGTGGGACCATAGGGTCTGAACGCGCGGTGGAAATTTTGAGTCGTTGGCCCTCCGGCTTAACTCCATAGAGGAAACTCGGGGCTTTTCGGATCAGAAGATGGACAAGATCGGTCCACTTCGCCTCGTCGCCAACGTGTCCTATGACCTCTGTGGCTTTGAGGATCGCAAAATGGCCAAGATGACCCAGCGTCCGAAGGCGAAAAAGGACGCCCCCGGGCGGTTTGTCCCCCATCGCGCGAAAGCCCAAGCCGGCCTCCATCGCGCAATTTTAGCCTCGGCCTGGGCAGAGAGGTGGTATCGTTCACTCGCTATAAAGCGCTCCGTCAGAGCAAATAGGTCATCACGGTCCCGCCCCAAAACCGTTCAGCCGCGTTTGTCGGCCAACGCTGCGGACATCCGGACCGTGCGGACCACAATGCCGCCGTGGCCATCGCGAAACGCGGTATCCTAGGAGCATGTCCATTAATTCGAATCATGCCAACCGTATCCACAATATATGGTACCTTTTCCAGAAACTGTGGAATATATTGTAGTTTTGCACGTGCTTATGGGGATTTATGGACAAGCTCCTAGGGCCCTAGGGCCGGACCGGTCCGAAGTCACCCCCGGGGGAGATCGCACAAGGCGCTGTGGAGGCCAACGGCCTCCAACGCAGCGGTCGATGAGCCAGGAATTTCTGGGAACGAATTCACCAACCTCCGCCTCGGCTTAGCCAGGCGGGCGAGAAGTTCCTAGGTTCAGGTGGATCCGACGCCCG
This sequence comes from Bacillota bacterium, assembly GCA_021797675.1. GTDB lineage: Bacteria > Bacillota > Sulfobacillia > Sulfobacillales > Sulfobacillaceae > JAJZXC01. Next base: position 17,814 of record JAJZZH010000085.1, read on the forward strand.
ATCAGCAACGGATTTTGCTACGGGCGATCGGTTGCCGACGACTCCACGCTGGGCCAATTCGATGGGAAACTTGCTGTTCGGAACGATCCCATCCGCCCCAGGGGGCAGAAGCAACCTGTGGCCCGTTTCGCGCCCTCGGAGGCGCTAGGCGCCATCAGCTTGGAGACCCTTCTCGTGAATCGTAGCAACCCGGATGAGGCCGCGGGGGGAACGGGAGCGAGCGGCCATCGCATCGACCAGCCGGTTCATCGGGCGCGATCGCGGGGAAAGGTCGCCCGCCGTTTCGGTCAGCCGGGAGGGATGTCGACCGCGGCAGATAGGTCGGCGCCAGGTCCTGAGCGGCGCACGAGCTCGGCATAGTAGCCGTTGAGTGCCGTTAATTGCCGGTGACTGCCGTGCTCGACGAGGCGGCCCTGATCCATGACGTAAATGGTGTCTGCCTCGCGAACCGTGGACAAGCGGTGGGCGATGACCAGGGTGGTGCGTCCTTCGGCAATTCTGGTCAATCCCTGTTGGAGGATCATCTCCGTATGCGAATCGAGACTGGCGGTTGCTTCGTCGAGAATGAGGATCCGCGGATTCAAGGTGAGCGCACGCGCAAAAGCCAACAGCTGTCGTTGACCTAGAGACAGGTTGGAACCCTTGGCGGTCAGCCACGACCGATAGCCTCCCGGCAGGGCGTGGATAAACTCGGCCGCCCCGGCAACCTCGGCCGCCTCTTCCACCGCGCGATCCGAGATGTCCGAGCGAAAGAGCCGAATATTGTCGGCTACAGTACCTGAAAAGAGATTAACCTCCTGCTGGACGATGGCCATGATGCGATGCAAGTCCTGTTGGGAGAATTGGCGAATGTCTATGCCGTCGATGGTGATGGACCCCGACTGCACGTCGTAGAAGCGGGTCAGCAAGGCCATCAACGTGCTTTTGCCGGCACCGGTCTGACCGACGAAGCCGACAAACGACCGCGGTTCGACTTCGAAGTGAATATCCTTCAAGATGGGCTGGTCGGGTTGATAGCCGAAGTAAACGTGGTCGAAGGCCACGTGGCCTTGGACGGGAACGGCGGAGCCAGCGAGCGGGGTGGACAGGCGGACGGGGTCCGGCGGATCGGTCACCTCGGGACGGGTCAAAAGCACGCCGCCGATCCGCTCGGCAGAAATCATGGACGACTGCAGCGTGTTCCACTGCTGGGTGAGGGAGTTGATGGGCGTGAAAAATTGGCGAATATAGGAGGTAAAGGCGTACAATACGCCGAGTTGGATGGCGTGGTGGAGCACGGCGAGGCCGCCAATCCAGACCATTAGGGCCACGGAGAAATTGCCAAGCATGTCAAAAGTCCGGTTGAAAAGCACCGACCAGCGAAACTCATTAACGTTGCCACGCGTATACTCCTGATTCAACTTGCTGTACTGGTCCATCTGCTTGGCTTCTTGATGGAAAAGTTGCGTGAGTCGCATGCCACCCAGGTTCTCCGCCGTATAGCCGATTAGGCGCGACAACTGGGATCGCGTGTAGCCGTAGCTGTAGCGCAATTTATTGCGGAACAGCACCGAAATCAGGGCAATAATCGGAATGACGACAAAACTGATGAGTGCGAGCTTCCAGTCCAGCAAAAGCATCGCGGTCATGACCAAAATGATGGACAACCCGTCACGAATCACGCTCAACAGGAAATTGGTAAAGAAGAGGCTGATGCGGTTGGTGTCACTCGACACGTTGGTGATGAGTCGACCGGTTTCATGGGTATCAAAAAAGCGCATCGAGAGCGATTCAATATGGGCGAACAAATCCAGGCGAACTTGACGGATGATGGTTTGGCCGGTGAGCTGTAGCCGTCGGTTTTGGATAAAGTTGGCTACCAGACCCACCAGGGTGACCAGCAGATAAAAGACGCCGACGACGGCAATGGCGTGGAGCCGCGGATGATGAACGAGCAAGTCTTGGTCAATGACAATCTTCACCAGCCACGGTTGGATCACCTGGGTGAGATTGTACACGACGACCAGGCCTACGATGACCAAGAATGAAGCCCAGTGAGGTCGGGCATACGCCAACAGTCGGCGCATGGCCGAAAGGCTCGTGCTGGTGAGCGTCTCTTCGCGATCGATGTCGAACGGTTGAGCCTTAGCCATGAGCGGGCTCACCTCCAGACTGGATATGGTAGAGGCGCGCATAGAGGCCATTGTTGCGCATCAGCTCGGAATGCGTGCCGCTCTCCACAATCTCTCCCTTGTCGAGCACGATGATCCAATCGGCCAGCCGAAGTGCGGACAGCCGATGGGCGGCAATGATGGTTGTCTTTTGGCCGCGTGCGTCCTGCAACACGCGCAGAATCTCCGCCTCCGTCCGTGTATCAACGGCGCTGAGGCTGTCGTCCAAAATCAAGATCTTTGCCTGACTCTTGATCAGGGCCCGGGCGATGGCGGTGCGTTGCCGCTGGCCGCCCGAGAGCATGATGCCCCGCTCTCCGATCGGGGTGTGGATCCCTTCCGGCATGGCGCGAATGGCGTCCAAGATGCGAGATTGGCGGGCGGCATGCTCCACCAGCTCGGGTACGACGGTGGGCTGCGAAAATGCGATATTGCTGCCGATGGTGGTGGAAAAGAGAAAGCCGTCCTGTGGAACGTAGGCGACGAGCTCGCGCAGGTCGGCCAGTCGCATATCGCGGACGTCCACGTCGTCGATCAGGACGGATCCGGGAGGAGGATCGTAGTCACGGAGGATGAGATTCAATAAGGTGGTCTTCCCCGATCCGGTGCGTCCGACCACACCTAACATCGAGCCGGGAGGGATGGACACGCTGACCGAGGCCAGCGCCGGAGCCTTGGACCCCGGATAGCGAAAGGTTAAGTCGCGTATCGTGACGCCGCCCTGCCAATCTTTTTCCACCGGCGTCGCCGGGTCCGCAATGTCCGGTTGCACAGAGAGCAAGGTTCCGATTCGGATTAAGGACGCCGACGAATTCTGGAAGGTATTGATGACCAATCCGAACTGCATCAACGGGGTGACCAGCATGCTGAGATAGACGGTGAAGGCCACGAAGGATCCCAACGAAATCTGGTGATGGATTACCAGCTCGCCGCCGTAGACGAGGCCGATCACGAAACTGACACCGCTTAGTAACGGCAGGATGGCCTGAAAGAGCGTGTTGAGCTGAACCAGATTCATCTGCCGGCGCACGATTTCATCCACCAGCGTCCTAAAGCGATCGATTTCCACCGATTCATTGGAGGTGGCCTTGATTAACCGAATGGCCTGAAAGCTTTCCTCGGCCAACTCGGCCATATTGGACAGCGCTTCTTGAACCAGGCGCGAGCGTATCCGCACCTTGGGGCCGACCACTACGATAATGCCGGGAATCAACAGGATGGGAATCAGGCTAACCAGGGTCAAATCGAGGTTGATTGAGCTGATGGTCATATAGAGGGTGGCCACGAAGAGGAAAAGGGCTTGGCTGATCTGGTTAAATCCGCCCGACATCGCTTCACGGACGGCGGGCACGTCGGTCAAGGCGTGGTTCAGCAAGTCGCCGACGCTGTGCTGCTGAAAGTAGCGGGAACTCAGCGTTTCCCAGTGGGCGAACAGACGCTCGCGCAATTCAAATTCCATGGTCCGGCCCAGGCGTCCTACGATGAACTGACCCAAGCCGAAGGTCACCACATAGACGGTGGCGATCCCCATCAACAGGATGGCATAGTGCATGACGCCAGCCGGGGTTATGCCGATCTTAAACTGATTAATAAAGTTGCCGAGGACCCTCGGGATCTGCACCTGGACGGCTTCGGCGACGGCAATGGCGCCGATCGACAGCAAGTATATCCACTTTCGGTGCCATATAAAGGAACCTATAATGTTCTTGGGGATCATAGCTCACCTCGAGGGATGGAAAATCGTGTTCGGCTACGGATGGGCAAGGCAATGACCCTTCGAAAAAAGAGTCATTGCCCTCTTGAACCGGCGACAGGAACCTTTGCCGGATTTCCCTAATGACTTTGTTCATCTTACACCATAGAGCGCGAAAAAGATCCACGGATTCTTTGCGGAGTTCGGACGCGAATTGCCGAAAAAAATCGCGCGCGGGCCCGAGCGGAGATGGCACCGCCCCGCCTGCAGCAAGTCCCCGGGCTGCAAAATGGCCGCCTCCAGGACCGGAGCGTCGTGGTATGATAAAATCATTCGTGCGTGGGAAAGGGACGGAACATGCGCATCCGAACCGCGGTTATCGAAGACGTGGAAGCCATCCACCGTTTGATCCAGGTTAATGCTCAGCGGGGATTGCTTTTGCCCCGGGGCATTAATTCGCTCTATGAGAATCTGCAGGGACTCGTGGTGGCGGAAGACGAGGAGTCGGGCGAAATTCTGGGGGTCGCGGCCTTAAGCATTCTATGGAAAGACCTCGCCGAAGTTCGCTCGCTGGCCGTGGATGACCGGGCTCGAGGGCTGGGCGTTGGCCGCCAACTGGTGGCGGAAGTGGTCCGGCGTGCGGCCGCGCTGGGCATTGAGAAGGTATTATCGCTCACCTTACAGGCCGACTTTTTCAAGAAATGTGGCTTTGAGATGGTAGACAAGATTCAGTTTCCGCGCAAAGTATGGAAAGATTGTATGAGTTGCCCTAAATTACAGGCGTGCGACGAGGTGGCGATGCAGATCAATACCTTTGCCATGCAAAGCGTCCCGGCATTGCCGGCGGTCCCGTGGCCCTCCCAGGAAAAGGTGGGCTCGTCGCCGGGATAGCGGAGAGGCCGCGCCGAACCCTGGGAACGAACGCTGGAATGCGGTATTATGATGAAAATCGGGTCGAAGGGAATTTTGGATGAATATTGCCATGGACGTCTCTATCATGGCGCAGTGCCGGACGGGGACGGAGGAATATACCGAGGGGCTGGTATGGGGGCTAAGTCGGATCGGAGTAAGCATCATCGGCATCGGGAAACAGCGGTCGGCCATCTTACCGGACCGCCCCTGTTTGGGGATCGCGGCGAGACCCAAGCGATCGTTGTGGGAGAAGTTTTGGTGGGAGCGCTGGGGAATTCGGGGCGCGGTGCGCTCCGACATTGACTTGATCCATATTCCATACATGACCCATCCGCCATCGCCGTTTAAGATTCCTTCGGTGGTCACGGTGCATGATCTCATTCCCTTTCGACTGGAGCAGTACCAGGCACGGCTTCGCGAACGTGCCTATTTCAGCCAAGTGCGAAAGAATTTGGCCCAAGCTAGCCATGTGGTAGCCATTTCAGAAGCCACCTTTACCGACATGCAAGGATTGATGCCCAACCTGGTCTCCAAGGTCACCGTTATCCCCAACGGCATTCATCCGATGTACTTTGTCAAAGCTCCGGCAGCGGACGTGGAACGCGTGGTCCGACGCTTGGGACTAGAGCGTCATCCACGCATCTTATACGCGGGCGGGTATGATTTTCGCAAGAACGTCGCAACGCTGGTGCAAGCCGCCGAGGTCGTACTGGAACGCCACGACGGCGAATTGGTCCTCGTCGGCGGCCTGGGCCAGCCGGCGGTCGAGCGGCGGGTAATCTCCAGCCGCATCGCCGACCGGATTGTGCTTACCCCATGGCTGAGCCGGGCCGACTTGGCAGCCCTGTATCACGCCTCCGACCTGTTTGCTTATCCATCGCTGTACGAAGGATTTGGCATGCCCCCGGCGCAGGCCTTGGCGGCCAACATTCCGGTGATCGCTAGCGACATTCCTGCCGTCCGGGAGACGGTGGAAGGCGCCGGCGTTCTGGTGGAACCCAGAGCGGTAGACGCCTGGGTGGAAGGCCTGACCCGCGTTATCGAAAGTCCACAGTTGGCGCAACATCTCGTGCAAGCTGGAACGGAGCGGGCTGCCCAGTTGGCCTGGGACCGGATTGCCGCTCGCTACCGGGAACTTTATGAACAGTTGGTGAGCCGATAATGCGCGTGCTGATGGTGTCGAAAGCCAATGTGACCGCCTCGTACCGAACCAAGCTCGCATATCTTAACCGGACACCGGGTCTGACCGTTGGTTTGGTGGTGCCGTCGCGATGGGGGAAGTTGCCTTTTGAGCCGATGAAGGAGGACGCATCCTATCCTCTTTATCTTTGGCCGATTTGGTTTAGCGGACATAACCACTTGCATCGTTATCCCCGGATTGCCCGGGTGATTCGGGAGTTTAGGCCGGATTTGATTCACCTTGACGAAGAGCACTACAGCGTGGTGACCTGGGAAATTACGCGCATCGCCCTCCGGCTTGGTATTCCAACCCTGTTTTTCACCTGGCAGAATATCTATAAACGGTATCCCTGGCCCTTTTCCGCCATGGAACGGCTGGTGTTGACTTCGGCCCGGGCGGCTATCGCCGGGAATCAGGAAGCGCTCGACGTGTTGCGGAAGAAGGGCTTTACGGCGCCAGCCCGCGTGATCCCCCAGTTTGGCACCGACGATGAAATTTTCGTTCCGGCGGAGGCTGCGGCAACCCGAAGTCGGTTGGGCTTGGAGGGCACCGTGGCCATTGGGTACGTAGGCCGGTTAATTGCGGAAAAAGGACTGGACGACTTGATGGCGGCAGCGGCGCCCCTCCTGGCGCAAGACCCGTCGGTCCGGCTGGTTCTGGTGGGATCCGGACCCTGGAGGGTCAAAGGCGAGCAGACGGCGAGCCGGGAGGGTATCGCCGCCCAGGTCGTCTGGGTCTCCTGGTTAGCGTCGGGCGAGATGCCCCAGTTGATGAATGCCCTCGACATCGTGGTCTTACCGTCGCGCACCACGGCTAGCTGGAAAGAACAATTCGGTCGCGTGCTCACCGAAGCCATGGCTACCAAGACTCCGGTGGTGGGATCGTCGAGCGGAGAGATTCCGGGAGTGATTGGGGATGCCGGCTGGATTTTCCCGGAAGGGGACATAGCCGAGCTTGGCCGCATCCTGGAACGATTGGTCCATGAGCCGGCGGAACGGCAACGCTGGGGGGAACGGGGCTACCAGCGGGTCCGCCGCCATTACACCCAGGCGGCAGTGGCCGAGGCGACGGTTTCGCTGTACCGAGAAATCTTGGGCGCACCATCGCCGAGTTAAGGACTGGACAACGGCGCGTGCTGCGACAGGGAAAGGATGATGGCGATGCGAGTGACGGTGTTTGGGGCGGGTTATGTGGGACTGGTGACCGGTGCGGTGTTGGCCGCGCTGGATCATCAGGTAACGGTGATTGAGGTCGTAAAAGAAAAAATCGTCTTGGTTCGCCAAGGCAAGGCACCGATTTATGAACATGGACTCGAAGCGATGCTGCGCCGGGTCCTGGCGGCCAATCGCTTCACGATTACGGAGGATGCGGGAGCCGCGGTGGAATCGGCCGACGTAATCTTTATCGCCGTCGGCACCCCGCCCTTGGAGTCGGGGGAGGCGGATTTGCAGTACGTGCGTCAGGCGGCGCTGGCCATCGGGGCAGGTCTGCGCAGCGGGCCGGCGAAGGTTATCGTCAACAAGGCGACGGTGCCAATTGGATCCGCCAACCTGGTTGAAGTCTGGATCGAGGATGGCTATGGCGGCAAGCCACCCAGGGATTCGTATACGGTGGCCTCCAATCCCGAGTTCCTCCGCGAAGGGACGGCTATCTACGATACGCTGTATCCCGACCGTATCGTCTTGGGAGCGGACCAGCCCTGGGCGCTGGAACGCCTAAAGACGCTTTACCAGCCGATTTTGGACCAGAGCTTTCAGCCTCCAGACGAAGTCCCGCGCCCCGAGGGCCTGACTCGGGTGCCTTTGGTGGAGACCGACCGCATTTCGGCGGAGATGATTAAGTATGCGGCGAACGCCTTCTTGGCTACCAAGATTTCGTTTGCTAACGAAATCGCCAATATTTGTGAGCGGGTGGGGGCCGAAGTGACCGAAGTTACCCGCGGCATCGGACTCGACCGCCGCATCGGCGGGCATTTTCTTCAAGCCGGAGTGGGGTGGGGAGGGAGCTGCTTCGGCAAAGACTTGGCGGCCCTGATTTATACCTCCGAACAGTACGGATACCGGCCGCAACTGCTCCACAGCACGGTCACCGTCAATCGCGATCAGCGCCACCGCGTGGTGACACGCTTGCAGGAAGCGCTGAAAACCATCAAGGGACGGCGCATCGCGGTCTGGGGACTGGCGTTTAAGCCGAACACCGACGATCTCCGAGACGCCCCCGCGCTCACCGTCATCAGCGAACTCCTGCGCCTCGGTGCCCGCATTCAGGTCTACGATCCGGTGGCACTTGCCACCCTGCGGCGGGATTATCCGGAGCTCGACGTGGTGTATGCGCCAAGCGCCCTCGACGCGCTGGATGGAGCGGAAGCGTTGACCTTGTTGACCGAGTGGCAGGAATTCGCTGAGGTTCCGTTGGCGCGCGTCGCCGAACGGCTGGCGCGCCCGGTGGTGGTGGATGGGCGCAACCTCTGGCATCCGGCGGCCGCGGCCGAGGCGGGGATCCGCTACTACGGGATCGGCCGCTCCTGACCATCACCCCGCCCCGGCGCATCAGCCCTGGCCGTTGATGGTAAAATGAGTCATAAGCCGCTTTAGTTAAGGGGTGTGTGCAATGAAGACCGCGCTGGTAACCGGAGGCGCCGGATTCCTGGGCAGTCATTTGACCGACCGCCTGGTTCGGGAAGGGTTCCGGGTCGTCGTCTTGGACAACTTGGCGACCGGGAGCTGGAGCAACTTGGCCCACCTGAGCAGTCAGGTGGTCACGCGCATTGAATGGGATGTGATTCAGCCCATCCCGATGGAGCGCCTGCCGCGACAAATTGACGTGGTGGTGCACCTGGCGTCGCCCGCGTCGCCCGTCCACTATCGCCGGCTGGCGTTGGAGACGTTATGGGTAAACTCGCGGGGCACCGGCAACGCGTTGGATGTGGCGCGGGCCTATGGCGCCCGCTTTGTCCTCGGTTCCACCTCGGAAACCTACGGGGATCCCATGCTTTCTCCGCAAAAGGAGAGCTACTGGGGCAACGTGAATCCGGTCGGTCTGCGCTCGTGCTACGACGAAAGCAAGCGTTTTGGCGAGGCATTGACCATGGAATGCATGCGTCAATTTGATCTGGACGTGGTGATTTTGCGCTTTTTTAATTGCTATGGTCCGCGGATGCAGGCGGAGGATGGTCGGGTGGTTCCGAATTTTATTTTGCAGGCGCTACGCAAGGAAAAGATGACGGTGTACGGGGACGGTCGCCAGACGCGGAGCTTTTGCTATGTTTCCGATGAGGTGGACGCGATTCATCGGGCGATGACGATGAGCGGACTCAAGGGCCAAGTGATTAACGTCGGCAACCCGGAAGAGCGGACGATCATGGAGTTCGCGCAAATTGTGGCCGAAGTGGCCGAGGTCGAGTGCAAGATTGAGGTCAAGCCCCTCCCGACCGATGATCCCACCAATCGTTGCCCCGATATCCAGAAAGCGCGGACCCTGCTTGGCTGGGAGCCGGTGGTCCCGCTGCGCCAGGGGTTGCACGAGACCGCCGCCTTCTTCCGCGAAAAATTCAACCTCTAGCCCGATGCGGACGGCAACCCGGAGAAGGAGCGATACCCATTGCGCATCGTAGTGACAGGCGGAGCGGGATTCATTGGCTCGCACGTGGTAGAGGTCTTGATCGCAGCGGGACACGAGGTTTGGGTGGTGGATAATTTGACGGCCGGCCGGCTCGACCAGGTGGCCCCGGCGGCGCGATGCCTGGTGGGGGACGTGTTGCATCCGGATGAATGGGGCGGCGAAGTGCCTGGAGTCGACGTGGTGATCCACTTGGCCGCACAGGTGAGCGTCTCCTATGGGGAAGCCCATCCCGGTGAGGACGGGGCCACCAATCTGTTGGCCACCATCGCCATGCTGCAATGGGCCAAGAAAAAGGGGGCGCAGGAGTTTCGCTTTGCCTCCTCGGCCGCCGTCTACGGCGTTCCGGCCGCGCTGCCCTTGGACGAAACCTCGGCCCTCGCGCCGCTGTCGTTTTACGGCAAGCATAAGGAGGCGGCCGAGTGGGCGGTGCGCCATTATGGCCGGACGCACGGCATGGTGGGCGTTGCGCTGCGCTTAGCCAACGTGTACGGGCCGCGCCAGCGCAACGAAGGCGAGGGCGCGGTGGTGGCGGCATTTGCCACGCGCTTAGCCCATCGCCAGCCCGCGATAATTCACGGCGACGGGGGCCAAAGCCGTGATTTCGTGTTTGTCGGCGATGTGGCCAACGCGTTTGCCGCCCGGCTTGGCGCGTTGCCGGCGGAGGGACTGACCGCCAACATCGGGACCGGCCGGTCGACGACGATTGAGGCACTGTGGAGGACGATGGCCCGGCTGGTCGGCGATGACCCGGCTGCCGTCCGCTACGGGCCCCCGCGGGCAGGAGACATTCGTGACAGCGTGTTGTCCCCTGAACGGGCGAAGACAGCGCTGGGATTTGTCCCCAAGACGGCCATCGAGGCGGGGTTGAGGGAAACGCTCGCCTATTTCCGGCGGGAATTCGGGCGGTCGGCAGCGAGGCCGCCGTCCCCAGAGTAACCGCAGTGGTCATAGACCCCACGGCCAACGCCGGGGGTCTATGACCAGTTGCTGGTTTCGGGGCTCGCGTCGCTCACCGCGCGGTCAGGACGACGAGGGTGGCGTATCGCGGGTAAGGTGCATAGGAACGGTGCCGATGACGACGTCGGTGCGATGGCGCAGCGCAGACTGAATTGCGCGTCCGAGGCCGTTATGCAGGAGGCTCGCACCCAGGCTGCCCGGCACCAGGTCGGGAATCAGCACGAAGAGGCGTTGGTCGGTGTGCCGGTCCAGGCTGTTAATGAAGCGAAGAAGGGGCCGCACCACGGAATGGTATTGCGATTTCAGGAGGACAAGGCGCACGGGAGGATTCCAGGCATCCCACGTCGCCTGAAACGCAGCTGCGGAATGGTCGTCCTTTCCCTCGTCGAAGAGCACCACGACGGCAATGACCTGATCGCTCAAGGAAAGCGCGTGGGCGATGGCGCGCTCGGTCAAGCTCGACAGGGCGGCGTTGATCGGCACCACCACGATGGGCTTGGCCCGTGGAACCACGGGCGGCGGAATCTGACCGATATTTAACGCTTGCATCATGCCGTCATAATAGCGGTGCACGCGGCCAAAGAGGAAGATCAGCAGGGGAACGGCGACCACCACCAACCAGGCGCCCTCGAAAAACTTGGTGAGGACAAAGAGCAGCGTGGCGACTGCGGTCATCACCGCCCCTATCGAGTTCAACACGGCCCGAGCCTGCCATCCCCGCGGCCGGGTCTGGATCCAGTGGACGACCATGCCGGTCTGGGACAGGGTGAATCCGGTGAACACCCCAATCGCGAACATGGGAATCAACGCTTGGGGATTGCCGTTGACTGCGACCAAGAGCACAGCGGCAACGACGGCGAGCACCCAGATGCCCCGTTCAAAAACCAGGCGGTCGCCTCGGATGGCAAACCAGCGCGGCAGGTACCCGTCCCGCGCGAGCAGGCTGGTCAGTACGGGAAGGCCACCGAACGACGTGTTAGCGGCCAAACCCAGCACGGTGGTAATGGCGATCGATACGACAAAGAACGCCCACGAGCGGCCTACCGCTCCGATCATCACCTTGCTTAACAGGGTGCGATGGCCTCCCGGCAGCACGCCGAAGCGTACGGTCAATACCGCAATGCCGAGCAGCATGGTGCCCAGCAGCACGCCCAACAACCATTCCGTGCGTTTGGCGCGCACGATCCGCGGTTCCCGAAACAGGGGCACGCCGTTGGCGATGGCTTCGACGCCGGTCAGCGCCGTCAATCCGGCGGCGAACGCCTTGCCCAGAAAGAACAGGCCCACGTGCGGCGCCCGGGCGGGAATGGCCACCACGGGGTGAGAAAGCGCGGGATGGACAAAGCCCCAGAGAAGGATCGTCATGAGCCCGACAATGAACACCAGCGTAGGTAGCAGGAAGGCGCGAGCACTCTCGCCCACGCCGCGAAGATTCAACAAGGTGACCAACGCCAGAAAACCGAGGCATAGCGGAAGCGTCCAGGGGCTGAGGGGAGGAAAGGCCGAGGTAAGAGCAGCCGCGCCAGCCGCGATCGAAATCGCTACCGTCAGGATATAGTCAACGATGAGCGCCGCCGCCGCCAATTGGCTCGCGCCGTGCCCCAAGTTGTCTCGCGAAACGGCATAGGCGCCCCCACCCTGGGGATATGCTTCGATCACCTGACTATAGGAAAGCACCAAGATGGTGAGCAGACCGACGATGGTCAGCGACAGCGGCAGCAGCCATCGCATACCTGCCACCCCGACGCCCACCAAGACGATGGCAATGGCTTCGGGGCCGTACGCCACCGACGTCAACGCGTCCAGCGACAGGGCCGCCAGCCCCTCGGAGGTGCCGATTTCTTCTTTTTCTGCCTCGCGCTGCTTAAGCGGCGGGCCCATTACCGTGCGCCATAGGTCCATAGCTAGTATTGTAGCAGACTGCCCGCGACGTCAGTCGGCGGCACCGTGGTTTTTGGGCGGATAGGGAGGTTATCCGGGTCCATTCGGGGTGGGGGACCTCGATGCGCGCTGAAGATAAACGCGCTCAAGCACTTCGTCAAAACTCTTCAGTCGAGCTTCCCAGGTGTGCTGCTTGGCTTCGGCGACGCGACGACGGACCAGTTCGGGGGAGTTTTCCTGGTGGGCAGCCACGATGGCAGCGGCGAACGCCTCTGGGTTGTCCGCGAAGCGCACCATGTCGACATCGGCGATGGCGGGCAGAGGGGTCGACACCACCGGTCGGCCGGCGGCCAGGTATTCATAGAGTTTCATGGGGAAACTCGAGGTGGTGTAGTCCGAGAGCAGATGGGGAATCAACGCCACGTCAAAGCCTTTCAGATACGACGGGACGTCGCGATAGTCCGTCCAACCCATGAGGTAAACGTTGGGCAGCGCCTTTAATATGCCCAGATCGGTGGACGGCTGGCCTTGCCCGATGGGCCCAATCAAGACGAAGGACCATTGGCTCAAGCGTTGCGCAACATCGGCCAAAAAGGGAAAATCCACCTTGTAGGCGTCCAACGCTCCAACATATCCCGCCACCGGCCGGGGGATGACTTGCATCGCCGAAGCCAGTGGATAGTCGGTCCGCAAGGCTTTGCCGAAGTGCTCCGCATCGGCCACATTGGTGAATAGGTAGGTATTGGGATTGGTGCCCTTGCGGGCGTCATACAAGGCGCGCGAGGTGGTGATCACCGCGTCGGCCGTGCGCAGAAACCTTTCCTCCATTTTGCGCACGGCGGCACTGGGAATCCCGGCAATTGACCCCAGATCGTCGACGCAATGGTAGACGGTCAGTATCTCGCTGAGATGGCCGCTCAACGCATAGGCGTTGGGAATATAGCTCCACAAAATAGGATGGTCCATTTTCAGGCGCTCCGCGGTGCGGCGCACTTCGTTCAATAGTAGCCAACCATTGAACCTGCGCATGAATTCCGTATGGTACAAGGGGATGACCAGCGGCGACAAGACATAAAGGTTCATCCCCGGAACCTTCCGTGGCCCTCCGGCATAATGGCGGAGGCGGCGGGCGATGCGTTCGCGATCGGTAGGGGCCAAGGTGGGACGACGAAGTCCAACCGATTCTACATAGAGTACTCGGTTGGTTTCGGCCAGCCGGGACATCAGATGCTGCTTGTTGGTCCACAGCGCGGCATCCCAGTCGGCCGACGAAATGCAAATGATGTCTTGTCCCTTAAGCAAGATCTGCTCCTTAACGGCGGAAAATTTCCTCGTAGAGGCCCGCCAACCGATCGACGTGGTCGTCAAAAGCATAGTGCTGAGCGACGAAACGCCGTAAGCGGCCCCGATCTGGCTCCGTGCTCAGCGCGGTCAACACGGCCTCGGCCCACTCGCTGATCGGCCCCTCGGGCGGCAAAGCTACCAAGGTGCCGTACTGCCCGTGCCAGGTCAATTCCTCGAAGGCCGGGATTCGGCTCAACACCACCTGGGCTCCTCCTGCCATCGCCTCCAGGGGAGCCATGCCAAAACCCTCCCGTCTCGATGGTAGCAGAAAAACCCGCAATCGTTTAGCCAAGGACGGGATATCGTGGCGAATCCCCAAGAATCGCACCTGGTCAGGGCCCATACCCAGTCTCCGGGACAGCGCCTCCAGGTCATCGTGCAGGGGGCCGTCCCCGATGATGAGCGCCAATACGTCAGGCCGAGTTTGCAGCACGGCCGCCATCGTGTAGAGGAACAGGTCGTGGCCCTTGTCTGCTACCAGCCGGCCGACAATACCGACCGTTGGCCGCTGAGCCATCTCCGTGTACAAGGGATCGTCTTCGGCGTCCATCGACGCGCTTGGTACCAACCCCAGCCTTACCGTCACCATCTTGTTGCGAGGCAGCGATTCTTGTCGGATGGTGAAATCGCGCACCGTATCGGACACCGCCATAATTGCCTCGGTAGGTCTGGCCAACCGGCGATCGAGCCACTGGGCCCATCCCGGTTTTCGGTCGTAGGTCGAATGCTCGGTGGCGACGGCCTTTGGATGTGAGCGCGAGCGCATCGCCGCCAACCTACCCACGGTATTGCCAATCAAGAGATGCGTATGCACAATGTCGGCGCAAAAGACGTCGTCGATGAAGCGGCTGAGTTCGGTGATGGCCAACCAACGGGGCCACTTTAGCGACCCCCACCGGCCCAAGGCGGCGATGTAGCGCCAAGCGATCCCCGCTTCGTCCAGTTTGGCAAGTAATGGCCCGCGCCCGGTAAGGACCACCAAAGCGACATCGTAACCACGGGACTGAAGCGCTGGCAGGAGGTGTGAAAGGTAAACCTGAACCCCACCGACCTCGAAATCGTTGGTCACATGGAGAATACGCAACGTGCTGCTCCTTGTTATCCCTGTATTTCGATACACTGGCTGGGTTCACGCCGATTTTAGCCCATTATAGCGAAAATCGGCGGGCTTGCAATTTAGGCTGCCTAAAATCCTTGCAGCCGTTCGCATTTCCTTGCAGAAAAATTCCCCGTTACTTGGTATAATGAATCCTTGAGGGACGAGGCGTGGTTGGAGGTGGACGATGTTCAAGGGATGGACCAACCGATGGGATGAGATTGCGGTATTTGTCGATACCGGAGCTTCTTACCTGGCTTATATTTTGGCAGTACATCTATATCTAACGTTTATTAATCCCCACGTGGCCACGGTGCAGCTGGTGGGATTCTACTTTTCGTTTTCATTTGTGGTAATTTTGGTCTCGTGGGTTGCTCTTAAGTTAAATTTTAAGGGATATTCGCGCCGCTGGAACCAGTTGCCGGCTGAAATGGGCATGCTTCTGCTTTCGAACCTTGGGTCGGGAACCGCGCTAGCGGTGTTAATTTTTGCCTTCAAGGCCACCTGGTTCTCGCGCATGATTTTTCTGCTCTTTCCCGCCCTGGCGTTTTTGTTTCAGGTGTTCGTCCACACTGCGGCCAAGGTCGGAGTGGGCAGGATTCGCTTGACCGGTCGCGATCAGCGTCGCTTGGTGGTAATGGGCCATTCGCACCGCGTAGAGACCTTTGCCCATACCGTCGATCTCGTCCCCGAATCAGGCATGCGCGTGGTTGCCCTCTTTCCCTTGGCGCTGGGTGATCATGAAATGGGCAATCAGGCAGTGAACGACCTTCGTCGTCTGCTGGCGGAAACCGTTGTCGACTCGGTGGTGTTAGTCTTGCCGATTACCGATGACGTCATGATGGAAGTACTTTCCACCTGTCGACGCCAGGGCAAGGAGGTTCGCATGGTGCTTGACGAGGTGGGGGTGTTGGCGCGGCGGTCTCGGTTGTACGATTTCTATGGCAACTCGGTCCTGGTCGTAGAGTCCTGGCATCATCAGGTGGCCGCGCGGGCGGCGATTAAGCGGGCCATGGATATCGTGGTGGCGTCGCTGGGACTCATCTTCAGCCTTCCGATTATGGTGGCGACAGCCATTGCGATCAAGGTTGAAGACCCCTCGGCACCGGTCTTGTTCGGTCAGGAGCGGGTCGGACTCAATGGACGCCGGTTTCGATGTTACAAGTTCCGCACCATGGTTCCCAATGCCGAAGCTTTGCGGGAAAAGCTGGCACATCTTAATGTCATGTCGGGCCCGGTATTCAAGATTCCCGATGATCCACGGGTCACTCGGGTGGGAAAGTTTTTGCGCAGAACCAGCTTGGACGAGTTGCCGCAATTATTTAACGTGGTCAAGGGCGACATGAGTATGGTCGGCCCGCGGCCCGCCTTGCCGTCTGAGGTGATGCAGTATGATGAAGCTCACCGTCGCCGTCTCTCGGTAAAACCTGGGCTTACCTGTCTGTGGCAGATTTCGGGTCGCAGCGAGGTGGACTTCAAG
>JAJZZH010000220.1 GCA_021797675.1 Bacillota bacterium
CTATAAAGCCCTGCGTCAGGGAAAGTTGGTCATCACGGTTCCGCCCCAACACAGTTCGCAGGAATGCGCCGAGTGCGCCTTCACTTCCCCGGACAACCGCCGGTAGAAGGGAATCCCCAGGTTCACCTCAAAGCATGGGGACAACCGGCCCAGTCAAGCCGAGTTCGTCTGTCAACGCTGCGGACATCGGGACAACGCGGACCACAATGCCGCCGTGGTTATCGCCCAACGCGGCATCCGGAAACTGCTCGCGGGCGATCCGCTGACCAAGCCTCACCGATCCACGCGGATTTTTCGGAAAATAGGGCCGGAACGGTCCGAATCTACGCCTGGCGAGATCGCACAAGACGCGGGAGGCCCTAGGCTTTCCACGCAGCGGTCGGCGAACCAGGAAGCGAAGGGGCTCACCCCGGAAACCCCCGCCTCGGCGTAGCCAGGCGGGGGGAGAGTTCATGCCTCCCTCTGCGGTCATCGGGACCCAGGTTGAAATAGCCACTCTGTGCGCAATCGTTTTCACACATGATCGGTTAAGTCAGGTGGTGGGTTTCGGGCTCTGAAATCACGAGGACTATTGCCGATGAGACGGGTCGTGGCTGTCGAAAATAACCTCAGGATGGTCGTTTCCCTCCCTCCCCTGATGCCATACCTGACTTATCTGCGGATGTAGTATCGTTTTACATGCCTCGTGGGTTGGAACGCAAGCGGACTGCGATGGGTTGAGGCCGGTGCTAGTGCGCTAATGCCCCAAGAGCACCCTACGCAAGGAGCCGTGGAAAGCAATGCTGTTGACCCAGCGGGTCTATCAACTCCATCGAGACTTTTCCTCGGGCGAAAGCCGATTGACGACGTCAGAATCGACCGTGAGTCCTTGGTCAAGGTCCACCGGAACGACCTCCAGATCCGCACAACTCAGGATTGCCTGGATGCAACGCTGGGTGCCGCCTACGTAGGTCCAGTAAAGGTCTACATCAGTGGCCACGCACCAGGCATGATCCTGCGGAAACCAATAGTCGGCGGGGTACCGCGTCCAATCGTAAAAGTGCTTGAGGTCGCCGAGATCCCCACGATACACGACATATCTCCGGTGCGGCCTTTCGGCCAGCCACCGGCCGCATTCTCCATGCCCTTCCCATACCAAATACCATACCTGGTCGGACCCCAGCGTGAAGCGTTTGAGAATGTTGGCCAGGGCGATTACCTGACTCAGGGGTAGGTTCCACGGAACCTGGCCATCCCACGGTGCCGGAAGCTCGCCAAAGTTCGGGCGTGGTGTCGCGATTGCCTCAAATTGCATCGCCCGGTGGTAGACACGCCCAGCCCACGTGGCAATGGTGGCCCAAGTGACCGGTCTCCCGCTATCATCTGCGGCTGGATGCAAGATCCGGCAATAGGACTCAAACCCCGGCGGGACCACCGAACCGGCGCAATACGTCTCGAAAGGATGAAGGCGAGCCAAAAGTCGGTTCGCCCTGTCGACGTCGCTCGATCGCACAACCATGCGATTCCCCCCGAATGGTCGCTTGACGGTTGGCACGGCACCGGAGCAGATTCTTCGCTTCGTGGCGGTGGATATCATCCCATTCGACGCGTTGAGGCGGAAATTCTTCTGGGATACTCGGCCCCCAAGGGACCGCTAGGGCGGATTAGCCAAAGCCGGTATGGGGGCTCACGGGACCGCCACGGCTGCGTTGCAAACGGCGGTAGATGTCCCCACGATTCCCGATGGCGATATTCAGGATGAGCAACTCCTCCTGCTCAACGGAAATCACCGACACGCAATCGCAGGAGCGCGTCCGTACCCGCCAAACGCTTGACCTGCCGTTTGGCGACAGAGTCCTTCGCCAACTCCAACAAAGCCGTCCGTATCCGGGTCCGCACGTCCGGAGGTTCTTTTTCACGAAACTTGTGAGCCTGGCGACTGAACCGCAGCGTAAACATCACTGCTCGGGAAACACGTCGTTGAAGGAGAGGTTCTTGCCGCGCCGCATCTCATCGCGAATCCGTCGGGTCTCGGCCAGCTCTTCCGCACCAACGAGCTCATCACCTTCATCAATTAAAGCGTTGATGAGGTCGGCCAGGGTCGGCAACTTATCAGCGGGCAGATTGTCAATCACCCGATGCAATTGTTCCCGAGGCACAGCCTCGTGTATCACCTCTGCCCATATTTTATCACGTCATGGTGCTCCCACCCTCGACCAACGTGGACGTTAGACGAATTCTCTGGACCGCTAACTCAGGCAGCTGGTTCAACCACGTTTTGCGCAAGACGGGCCGAACCACTCGCAGGGCGAACAACGTTGGAGAAAGCGACGCTTTTTCGCCAGGTGGCGCAACCAATGCGATTGCCAGGGCAGGGCGGGGCTGGCCACCTTTCGCACGGGCGAACGGCTGACGACTTGGAGACTTGGGCAAAACACCTCTGCCAACCGTTTCCGGTTCTGGCCCGTGGGGCTTAGCCGGTCAGAAGCTCCCTGACCCGGCCGTGCGTTGCCCGTCGCTGCCGTGCGCACGGTTTGGCCGTCCGGCCCACGGGGCAGATCATGCTGTGACGCGTTTCAAGGTCCGGGGCATTGGCGTAATCCCCACCGAATAGGCGATTCGGTGGGGACGTTGACGGCTAAATATTGCGTCCGCCGCGTGAGTCCTGGTCAGGGCAGAACGCGGATCATGACTCGAAATGGAACACCTCCGGAATCTGGTGCATGCTCTTGCCCGTTTGGTCGAGGACTAGCAAATCCGACATGAAAGCTTGCCACCGCTGATTGGCCGGGTCCTCGGCGAGATGCGCCATGGCGTCATCGAAATCTTCAACCTCCATGTACGCAAACAAAGTGGTTTCGTGCATAAAAATGCTGTAGGTATGGATTCCGTAACGCTTGAAGGCCTCCAAGAGATCCTCGTAGACCGATGCGTGACGGCGGCGATATTCGTCCATGGTCCCGGGACGGATCCGTAAAATAAACCCCATGCGCTGCATGCGTATCCTCCTTTGCCGGTATCGGCGTAGCTTGAGTCTGCCAAGGTTTTATTCCTCAATCACGTCACCCGCATCATCTCCCGATCCCTCGCGTTATCCGGGAGCAAGACAGCGGCCAGCCACCCGGCGGGCTCGGGCCCGGTTGCCGTAAAGTTGGATACAGGGCACGTCAAACAAGGTCTGGTCAACGGGGTCCGAGACCGCCACCACGGTATGCAGGCGATGGCCCAAGCGCTCGCGAATCCCATCCACCAATCCCGGATGCTTCCACAGGTTATCCGCATAGAGAACAATGGGCCCCGGCAACGCAGCGATTCGGCCTAACGATTCCGACCACGCTCCACGCTCGGCCACGTTAATCCACACGGGTTCCAAGGGAACGGCCTCCGCCTCCTCGACTGCGGTCGGGGGAGCCCCTGACGCCCACACCTCCACCCACCGCGCTCGAGGGGCAGGCGGCTTCAGACCCCGCACATGGCTCTCGGTCTTGGCGTCAAGGCGGGCAAACAGGGATTCCACGGCCTGGCCGTCCGGCCAATCCGGCCAGTGGTCGGGAGGGATCAAACGGGATTTTGCCGCTAAAATTCTCACGGCTGCCGCCCGCGCAACCGACCAAGCTCGGGGATCCCTCGCCCATTCCCACAGGGCATCAAAAATCGCCAAGGCTAGGGGAAAGGTGCCGCCGCAGTCCAGCACGTCCGCACCCGCCATGATCGCTCGCGGGGCGGCTTGGGCCGGGTCGGTGTGCCCGGCGATGCCCCGCATGTTGAGTGCATCGGTGACGATGAGGCCTTGAAACCCGAGCTCAGCGCGCAAAACCCGATTTAACCAGTGCGCGGATAGGGTGGCAGGTTGATCGTCGTATTCCGGATACACGATGTGGGCGGTCATTACCGCCGCGGTACCGGCCCGAATGGCCCATCGGTACGGCAGCAAGTGTGCGGCCAAGCCTGCGCGCGCAATGTGCACCACGGGCCGCTCCACATGAGAGTCGGCCGCGGCCATGCCGTGACCGGGAAAATGCTTGACCGTAGCCAGGACGCCTTGGCTTTGCTGACCCTGTAGCCAGGCAGTAGCGTGCCTGGCAACCCGCTCTCCGGTACCGCCGAACGATCGCGTGCCGATGACATAACTGCGAGCCTCGGTGCGCACGTCTGCGACGGGCGCGAAATTCCAGTTGATCCCCGACGCCAATAGAAACTGCCCCGTCAAGGCACCGGTGCGATAGGTCCAATCCGGGTCATCCAGTTCGCCCAATGACAGGGCGGAGGGGATCTCCCACCAACGGCGAAAACGTTGAACGGTGCCCCCTTCTTCGGTCACCGCGAGCCACGGTGGTGCCCAGCCATGGTCAGCATAGAGGGCCCACAGCTCTTCGGCTAGAGACCGTAAGGATTCCGGCGACGCGATATCCTGAGCATGAAACACATACCCGCCCAACGGGCGCTGGCGAATGGTGTTCGCTACCGTTCGTATCCCGCCCTCGGGCCAGTCGGCCACCACCAGCTGGCCGATGGTGTAAAGCCGCTGGGCGTCACTTCCCATCTTCCTCGCCTCCTGGCATATTTCCGTTCCTCGCAGCGATTACGGTTCGGGCAAGGCGTAAAACCGAAAGCGCACGCGCGGCCCCAAGCTTTCCAGCAAGGGCAGGTCCTCGGCGGCCACCCATCCTACGACATTGACCCGAGGGTCGGCCGGCAGGTCCACGCGGGCAATCTGCAATTCCCCGGCATAGCGAGCGTACAGAACGTTGTCGACGGTGACCGTCCCCCGGGGTCTCGGCAGCGGCACGGGCTGCGGAAGGATGCGCGGGAGATCCGGCTTTTGCCGTGCCCCGCGGGCGCGATAGACGAGTTCGAAGGCTTGCGGCAGATGATCATGGGCCTGGCCCAGGGCGATGACACGTTCGGCCGCTTGGGCCGCGGGATTGAGCCGAATGCGCAGGATCAATGCAGGATCATGGCGTGCAGCCAGCAAACGCTTGAGTTCTTCGGGATCGTCGGTCTGATCACCAATGTAGACCTGATCGCACCAGCCCATGGCCAAGAGTTCCTGGGCAGCCGCCCCCGGCTCCACGGCGCGATGGCACTCGAGCGTCGGCAATCCTTCATAGGTCATGGAACGGCGATTCTTCTGGGACGGCACGAATCCCATTACGATTACGCGGTGAGCATGAAGGAGGTCAGCCTGCCGACTGACGAAGGAGCGGGCTAAGCCGCTTTGCGCGCGGGGGTAGTAGTTATGGCAGGCCACGGTACCGTCCAGACGAACACCGAGCCGATCCAGGCGATCCAGCTGCAACGGGTTCGCCGCGCTGGCATTCAACACGACCTGCATGTGAAATTGGTTCGCCGTCGCCAAGAGCTCGTGCGTCTCCTCGTCAGAAAATCCCGCATCCAGGCGCACGCTCGTCACGCCCAAATCCCGAAGTGGGGCGAAATCTGCGATACTCCCCCCGATGCGCTGAAAGACGACGGGATGCACGTCGGCCATGATCGCGAGGTCCATGCGGCCGGCCAAAACGGCAATTCGTCGAAATTCGTCCAAGTTGCCAGGAATATCGGCCTCCGGCATTTGCAACGACGTGAAGAAATGCCGCACGCCGAGATCGGCCGCCAGGGATACGGTGTCATAAGCCGACGACCGGCATCCGGAGGGAATTCCCAAATAAAAGGACGTGCCTACGACGCGAGGGGATGTTCCGCGCATGCTTCAACCTCCTGTCTAACCTCGTTCCATAGCGGGGTAGGCCCGCTGAGGCTAGTCGACCGTTTCCGGCTGTTCCTTCCTAATCATCCGGGGCGACGCCAGCGGCTGCCAATCTTCCTCGCCCATGCCATAGACCAGCTGTCCCAATCCAATCGCCGCCGAGCCAATCAATCCGATGTCGTCGCCAAACGAAGACGGTACCACCCGAACGGGGGGATAGGGCCAGTGCGCCGTCCTCGCAGCAAACTTGTCCATGACGTGATCGCGCACCATGGGCCAGACTTTGTCCACCCACCCGCCCAGCACGATCACGTCGGGGTCATACGTGTTTTCCAAATTGGTCAGGGCGATGGCCAACAGATGGGCGGTTTGCTCTTGCACGCGCGCAGGGGCCGCCGCCAGCATCTCGTCAATTGGCGTCGACCACTCCGATCCGCATTGCCGGCGCAAGGCTTCCTCGCTGAGATAGCGTTCCAGGCAACCGCGATTTTCGCACCAACACGGTTCGCCGTCGGGTACCACCGTGGTATGGCCGATTTCCCCGGCGATACCGCGAGCGCCCCGATAGACGCGGCCGTCCGCCCAGATCCCGGCGGCGATGCCCTGGCCTACGTACAAAAACGCCAGCCACCACGCGTCACGGTGGGATCCCATCAAGTGTTCGGCCAGCGCCATGCCCCGGACATTGTTATCCATCACCACGGGAAGCCCGACCGCTTCGGCCAACCACGCGCCGAACGGAACATTGGCCCATCCGTAATGGGGCGAGACCCGAATGGTCGCACGGGCA
Organism: Bacillota bacterium; assembly: GCA_021797675.1. Lineage (GTDB taxonomy): Bacteria > Bacillota > Sulfobacillia > Sulfobacillales > Sulfobacillaceae > JAJZXC01. The sequence goes on from JAJZZH010000220.1 coordinate 6,477, forward strand.
TAGTCGACAATCCCTGAGGCCCCGATGCCCACGCCAAGCACGTGGGGAGGACGAACCCGGCGTACGATCTCGGCCAGCAGTTGCTTCACCTGCCCCACGCTCCGCCGTGGGTCAGGCCGTTCCTCCAAGGCGTCTTGCTCGGTAACCACCAGGGTTCCGTCCAGTTCGGCCAAGCCCACCGTGACCAGCCTGCGCTGCAGATGGACCGCAGCCATCAAATGGGTGCCCGACGCCACCTTGAGACCAATCGAAGGCCGCCCTACCGAGCGCGGGCCGCTGCCAGGACCTTCTTCGACAATCCAGTGATCCTTGAGCAAAACCCCGGTGATATTCGTGATGGAGGCCGGGGTGAGTCCGGTGAGTTCGGCCAGCGTTTGACGGGCGATTCCCGGTCGTAACATGATATGGCGCAAGACCAACTGCCGATTGGTCCGGCGGGCCGACATCATGTTCTGCCCCCGTTTCATGGGCGGTGTTGCCCAGCGGCGATGGCGTCGATAATCTTCTGCACAGAGCCGAACTCGTGCAGCAGATCGCGCGCGGCATGGACCGGACACCCTACCCGTGCCGCCACGATGGCGGTTTTCAACTCTCCCCCCGCCTGAGCCAGGTAGTCCCTAGCCACCTGGCGGGGGAGGCCGGTCGCCATCATGAACACGCGGACAGCCCGTTCACGCAGTTTCAGATTGGTGGCCATAAAATCCACCATCAGATTGTCATAGGTTCTGCCCAATCCAACCATCGCCAGGGTCGAAATGGTGTTGAGGATCACCTTCTCCGCGGTTCCGGCCTTCAGCCGTGTCGATCCCACCAGCACCTCCGGTCCGGAAGGAATCTCTATCACCTGCTCCACCATCGCTGCCAGCTGGCTCCCGCGATTGTTGACGATGCCCACCACCACGGCGCCCCGCTCGCCGGCCCGTCGCGCCGCCCCCAGCACGTAGGGGGTGTTCCCGTGCGCAGTGATTGCCAACAACACGTCGCCCTGCCCCACCGCGTACCGTTCCACGTCCTCGGCCCCTTGCCCCTCGTCGTCCTCGGCGCCTTCCTGCGCCCGGTGCACCGCATCCGGACCTCCTGCGAGGATCGCCTGGGCCATTTCCGGGGCAACCCCAAATGTCGGCGGCTGTTCCGCCGCATCCATCGTGCCCGCTCGTCCCGCCGATCCTGCGCCCAGGTAAAATAACCGGCCGCCACGGGCCCAGCAATCGCGCACCATGTCCACCACCTCGGCCAGCTTGGGCACCACGGATTGCAGAGCGGCCAATGCCCGCGTTTCTTCGGCCAATATGGCCGAGGCGGCGCGAGCAACGTCCTGGTTCTCCAGCCAGCGCAGCGCGAAATGCGGATGCGGATGCTCGGTGGAAAAATGCGCGGCATGCGGGGCTGGCGAATCCGTGGAGGCCACTTCCACCGGCAGGCGGCCCTTCCAGGGCTCTGCGCCAATCAGCTTTTGAGCCAGCGCCGAAAACGTCTCCTTGCGGTCGGAATAGACGGCCACCTTGACGGCTGCCGGGAGCACGCCCGCCAGAAAGCCGAGTCGTCGGCAGGCCACCGCGACAACCGTATCCCCTGTCCTCGGCGCCGGAGGACAGGCATCGACCCACACTTCAGCGGTGGCCGCTTCGCGGTTTTCTTCTCCGACCACAGCGAACGTCGATCGAAGTCCTGCCGCCGCTCCGCATTGACCGGGATCATAAATATACAGCACCGCATCGGGCGCCAGCGGCAGTTGCCCGGGGTCGTCCACCAGGGTGATCGCATCCGCTTCGATGGTGGCCAATAGCGTTTCTAACGTCTTCCCTGCCGAAGGCAAGGGCGGACGCGCCGGCAACGGCTCAAAAAGCTCTGTCCGGGGCACAAATCCACGCTTCTCGTCAATCCACCAGCCGTCGGCAGCGGCGGCGAATTGAGCGACCCTGAGACCAACTCGGCGAAAGCCGATTACCGCGGCCGAAGCCACGGCCGCGCCCAACCAAGGCACCGGGGCATCCGACAGCATCCCCGCCGGATCCCCCCAAATTCCTGCGTAGCCGGCGTCCCGCACCCGCATCCCGCTGACCTCGGCGAACCGCCGCACCAAGTCGGGGTTGCCGGCGGCGGCTAGCCCCGTGGCGGTCGGCCAGCCGGGAAAGGGCCCGTTTTTTTCCTTTAGCGCGGTTTCAGCGATGAATAAGCCTGGTTCCGGTGCGACATCCGACCACTTCGTAGCCACGCCGCGAACTACGTCGCCGCTCAAGGGTCGCCAGATCATGGTGAAGACTCCACGCCGAAGCTTCCCGCGATCGCAGCCCGACTGTCGCTCCGCCGGCATCCGGCATCAAAGTCCTGAGGCACTGGTCTGCCCTCCTCCGTCATCGCAGCGTACCACGCTACGTCTTTTTTCCCCATGACAGCTCGCTGGGTTTGGACGCGACGCCCTTTTCCATCAAGCGTTGGGCTGTCGTACCTATTCGCTTTGGGCCACCGACTTTCCTACGTTTCCCGAAAGTTTTCTCTCGGCCACGGTATTGGCCAACGTGCTCACGCCCAGTGGGTAGGCTCAGCCATCGGCCTTCCGCTTTCGGTTCAAGAAGGTGGCGAGGGCTATCCGATGCGCTTCACTGGCTGCCGCCTCGGCCTGCAGGCGGGCCTCCAAGGTCAGCATTTCGTCGAGATTCTTGCCTTCAGCCTTGCGAAATTCCTCTTTAATCAGGCGCAGAGCAACGGGCGACGCCGCGGCCAGCCGTTGTGCCCAGGAACGCACCAAGGGGTCGAGCATGCCCGTCTCCGCCACCCGGTTGATCAGTCCGCGGCGCAGCGCCTCTTCGGCGGTCCAGCCATCGTCCGCAAGCACCATCTCCAGCGCACCGCTCTGGCCTAGCGTGCGTGTCAAAAAATACGACGCGCCGGAATCGGGGACGAGGCCGATTTGCAGGAAGGCCATGTGGATTTTGGTCCTGGCGTCGGCAAACTTCAAATCGCACGCCAACATGAGCGAGGCGCCTGCCCCCGCCGCCACGCCGTTGACTCTGGCTATCGTGAGCTTCGGATACTCAGCCAGGCGTCGAATCACCGGATGATAATACCGTCGCAAATGTTTCTCTATATCGAAATCGGGGTCGCCGGAGACTTCGACCAGGTCCTGACCCGAGGAAAATCCGCGGCCAGCCCCCGTTAACACCACCACGCGGACGTGATCGTCGGCGGCCGCCTGATCTAAAGCCTCGCGCAGGGATTCCAACAGTTCCCGATTAAGCGCATTCAACGAGTGCGGCCGGTTCATGGTCAGAGTTAGCACGCCCTGGGTCTGATCTTGCACCAATACCGGATGCTCGCGGGAATCCACCCCATCCCTCCTCCGTGGTTGTGGTCAGGCCTTGGGCTTACTGTACCACGTCCGTGCCCTTCAGCGAGAGCGCGGCCCAGAACGTGCCGGCACCGCCCGTGGAGCGACTTTCCCGAACACGCATAAATTCATCGGCTTGGGTCATCCTCTGAATGGAGGTGGACATCATGGGCAAAGTCATTGCCACCTTTCGCAATATCGACGCGGCCGAACGGGCCGCGGATGATTTGCGACGGGCGGGGTTTTCCGAAAAAGAAATTTCGTTGGTGGCCAAAGAGCACAAAGATCGGCCCACGGGCCGTATGGAAGGCCAAGGTCATAACCTGACCAGCGGCACGACCGTCGGGGCAGGCATCGGCGCCGGTGTAGGACTCCTGGCCAGCGCGGGTCTGCTGGCAATTCCCGGCATCGGGCCCATCTTGGCCGCCGGCCCCTTGGCGGCTACGTTGAGCGGGGCGGCGATGGGTGGACTGACCGGCGCCTTCGTCGACTGGGGCATTCCCAAACGCGAAAGCGAACACTTGCAGCGCGAAGTACAGGAGGGCAAGGCGGTGATTTTGGTCGAATCTCCGAAGGCGGATAAAGCCAAGGACATCCTCGACCGGCACGCCGAAGACGTGAAGATGCTGGCCTAACCGCCTTGCTGCGGGTTCTTAGAGATGGGGCAAGCCTCGACATGGAGCAAAATGCCAGGGAGGGATGCGCTGTGGCAACAATTCGCTGTACGGTGGATAACTGCTTTTATTGGGCCAAGAACAATTACTGCGGGGCAGATTCCATTTTGGTCACCAGTGACCGGGCGGCTAACCGTTACCCTGAAGGGGTCGACGCACCGCAGGCCAGTGTGATTGCTCAAGATATCGGCCAGACTCCGGCGAATTCGTGTGAAGACACCGCATGCAAGACGTTTCGCCAGAAAGATGGCTAACCGACCAATGACCCGGCCTTAGAACCGAGATTCGTCCGCAGCCAAGACCGCCCGCTTGAGGCCGTCTTGGCTCTTCTTCTGGGGCCGGGCAGGCATCGGGGCGTTTGTCGCTGCACCAACGGAAATGCGTGGGCGATCGTTGCCACCGAATCGTTCAAGCCCATCGGAACTATCGCGTCGGCGGAGGGAGGGCAACCCCGTTGCCGAACTGAACTTTGCTCAATGAACACGCATTATGCGGTGTTTTGGATAAGTTACTGAACCTCGAAGAAACGGCCAAAGGAACAAGCCCAGGACGACTCAAACCCGAACGAACGCCAGACGGTCATCGGCGATGTCGTTCCGAAGCGTTCATGCTCATGGCCAATCATCCCCTGCCCCACGATTGCCTATGCCCGAGTGTCCCGTCATGATCAGAAGGCTCCTTGGCACGCCAGGCGATGTTCTTATCCGAGGTTTTCCACCAAGAACGGTTGGACGCACGCGGTGACGCGCGATTTAGGACCGGGCCTCCATGACCACAAAAAAGGCTGAGGACCCTATTAGAACGCGTTTGCGCGCGATGACGAGACGGCTCGTTGTCCCCCATAAAGATCGCGGGTGCGATTCGGCGCAGACCACGTCTGTGCCCCGGGTCAGGCGTTTCAAACCGAAGTGGTCATCGTCAACAAGTCGGATGCGACCCGCTACCAAGAAGCACTGACGCAGGACGTGCTCGAAATCATCACGAGGTTTTTCGCAAGGTGGTATGGCCCACCGAGTCCAAGAGTCAGCACTGGATTGAACGCCTGAACCCCGCAGCGCAAGATGCTGGGACCAGGCCGAGACTGACCCGACAACCGAATAAGCGTGTTTGCACATCGACCCGCACGCGCGCCCACCAGATGCGCACCTCGTGGAACGCGCTAAGCGGAAGCATTGGGCACCTCGCAAGATCACGCGCCTCTTTGCCGTTAGGAGGATAGGATAGTCCCCTCACAGTGCCGGTTCACCTCGACGAGCAAGGTTTCCTTGCTGCCGTCGCGGCGATAGCCCCTGTCCCCGCCGTCGAACTCCGCACGGAAGGTGCGCGCCCAGCGATCCGGGGTCATAGTTCCCCGGTGCTCGGAAACACTACCCGCGGAGGTTATGTCATGCCGACTGCGGATTTCCTACAAACCCCACACCCGCCGAAACGGTTTCGGTGGCGGTTGCGCAGCGGGATCATCCATGAAGCCATCTTTGGCATTAACGACGGATTGGTGGCGACCGTGGGCCTGGTTTCTGGCGAAGCGCTGGCGCACCAATCCCACCGCTCGGTCCTCATTGCCGCGCTGTCGGCGCTGGGGGCCAATGTGGTATCGATGGCGGTGGGATCGTATTTGGCCACAACATCGGAAAACGACTTCAACCAGCGGGAAATCCGCGAACAAAAAACCCAGATCGAACGGCGCCCGGAGCATGAGCGGCGGCGGATGCGCCGGCTGCTCAACGAAATCGGCATTCCCGCGGCCAGCCTCCCTCCCGTCGAAGCCAACATCGTGCGAAGCCACAGCCGATGGTTGAACTTTATGGTCCGCGAACACCTCGGCATCCACCAGGAGAAGATGGAACGCCCGTTGGAAAATGCGGTGACGATGGGGGTTGCCGTCATGTTGGGATCCGCGCCGCCCATTATTCCTTATCTGCTGCCTTTTTCGGTGGTGATCTCGCGGAACCTGAGCTGGATCTTCGCCTTGGTCGCGGCCTTGGGATTAGGGGCCTTCAAGGGCCGGATCACGGGGAGCTCGATGGTTCGGAGCGCGGCATGGTTCGGTTTTCTGGTTTCCCTGTCCTCGCTAGTGGGTTCGTTGATAGGGTTTGCTGCGGGGGCGGTGACCGGCTAAGGGCGTGTCCAGCCCTTAGCCGCGTGTCCTCATCTAAAAATGATCGAGCGGCCAAAGGAATCCGGATTCCGCATTGGCAAACCGTCGGGCTATCAACCGCGAGGCCGTCGCTGGGGAGTCGATCTCCTTCCAGGCGGGGTCGTCCTCGAATTGGCGCGGGTTCAATATAGCCGCCATGGTGCCTGGATACGGATGGGGTTCGACGCCGGCGGCGACGAGCGGATGGGTGTCCGGGAGCAGGGCGACCATTTCATCGCCGGCTTCGGCGACCGCCCAAAGCTTGTGCAGCAGCACGCCCAGAGGCCCCGCCAACGAGGCATCGTATCCCGGCCGCACGCCGCATTCGACCAGGGTCGCCGGCCTGCTTGGGGGCCGGCCAACAATGAGGTAGGCGACGATCTCGGATTGTCGCATAGCCAGCCAAATTTTCAGCCGCTCTTTGCGGGTCCATCGTTGCAGGTCGGTCCAGTAGCCGCGATCGCGGATACGCGTCCACGGCCGGTCGGCATTTTCGCGCTGGTAGAGGTCGAGCAGCGCGGCGAGATCCTTGCCGCTGGGGTCGGCAGCGCGGACGTGGATGGCGGGATCGAGGGTCGATGCGGCCGCAAACACTCGGGCGCGGGGAAGTTTCAGTTCCGTTCCCAGAGGCACCGACTGCCAACCCAGCTGACGGTAGAAGTCTGGAATGCCGGTGAACAGCAATCCCAGGCCAAAACCGTGTTCGCGCATCCACATCATTTGTCTGCCCAGCAACGCCTGCGCCAGCCCGCGATGGCGAAACGAGGGCAGCGTGGCGACATTGCCAATACCGCCGACGGTGATGGCGGCGCCGTGATAACGGGCTCGATATGGAAAGATTTGCTGGGCCGCTGCTAACGCGTCATCCACCCGGGCAACCCAAGTGGTTTCCAGGCGATAGGTGCGGTCATACGCTAAGCGCTCTTGGAAAAACGCCCGACCGTCGGGAAATACCGCGTCCCACAAATCATAGCAGCGTTCCAATTCTTCATCACTGGCCACGGGGCGAATTTCTAGCATGGTTCCTCCTAAGGCCCATCGGCGTCGAGGTGTCGGATAAGGCTAGACAACGCCTCCAAGGCTCGACGGGCAACCACTTCGGGCGGCTCCGCGGGCGGGGATTTTCGCAAAATCTCCAGGGATAGAGGGCCCTGGTAGCCTGCCGTATGAAGCCAGCCGAGAAAGGTTCGGAGATCGATGCGACCTTCTCCCGGAAGCAGGCGCTCTTGGTCGTGGGCCTCTTTCGGAGGCAAAGCGGTGTCGTTGACATGGACTTCAACCACCCTCCACGCCGGCAGCTGCCCGAGTTCGACGGTCGGCGTCTCGGCGGTGTACCAGTGATAGCTGTCCAAGAGCACGCCCGCATTGGGACGATCTACGACGTCGATCAACCGCAACAGGTCATTGAGCGAATAGATGAAGGGATAGCGTTGATGCCGAAGGTGGTGCGGCCCGACAAACTCCAAGCCCAGGCGGATGGGATAGCGGGCCAACAGGTCGCAAACCGTGCGGGTTCGCTGAGCGACGCGAAGCAGCCAGGGGGCCGGATCGCCATCCATCGAGGGTGGAAGCCAGGTAACCGTCCGGGTAACGCCAAATGCCGCCGCTGTCTCGCAGTAGGCTGGCAACTGCGCCAACGCTCGCTCAAACACCGCGTCTTCGGCCAATAAATTCAGCGGCAAGCCAAACCCGGCCCAGGTTACTCCTGCGGCTTGGAAGCGTCGTTGCACACCGTTGATTCCTTCCTTATCCACCCACCGTTTGACCTCGGCCACGTCGCAGTCGGCCATGGTAAAACCGGTTTGACGGGCGAGCATGAGATATTGCGGAAGGTCCAGCGGCCGGCCGGCTGTGCTGGGGTGTAAGCACGGAACCATCATCGTCAATCCCTCCTCGCGGGTCTCCAAAGGAACGGCTGGCAGCGACGATCATCAGCGCCGTCCCCATTCGATGGTATCACGTGGTGTGCGCGATCGGGCGTCAAGGGGGAAAATTCGAGGCGTTTCCCAGGGTGAGCCAAAGCTTACCGGTGTGCCAGCCCCCAAAGTCCGCCCGTCAGCTAATGGGGCGGGAATGACGGGCGACCCGTAATCCGAGGACCCCTGAGCATGTCCATGAACTCTCCTTCCGCCTGACCTCAACCAAGCCAAGGTGGGGGCTTCCGGGATCGCTCCAAAGGTTCCCGGCGCATGGATCGCTGCGCGGGAAGCCGTGGGGCTTCGGCGTCTTGCGCAATCTCCCCCAGGCGTACCTTCGGACCGCTCCGGCCCCACCTGCCGAAAAATCCGCCTCGTTTGGTGTATCGTGTTCAGCGGAATTCCCGACCGACGCTGGGTGGTGCCGGTCCGGGTTGATGTGCCCGCCGACGGCGCATTCCTGCCGAACGATACGCGGGCGGAACCACGATGATCAAGGGCGACTTCAAGGATAATGCCCACCGGCTGCCTGCGTGGTGAAGATGATAGGATCCGATTTTCGCCGTAGCTTCGTCGGCTTGCGGGATGAGCGAAACCGCTCGGCGGTTAGCCAAACGGCCTGCCCCCCGGTTTTCCGGATGGCACCTCGGGGAGAAAGGCCGTGCGATCCGCAATGCACTGCGCGATGGCCTGACCCGGCGGGAAACTGCTTGGGGTTTGCCCTCTTACATGGAGAGGGCAAACCCCAGCGGATTGCATCCCATCGGCACATCCATGTGATCACTCAGCCGCGGCGCGACTCTCCGGAATTGAGAGGTCCGCCAAGTCGCGCCAAGCGTCGGGCTGGCTGGCCCCCAGTTGCAGGCTCAGCGATGCCGACAACCTGCGTAGGCACTGAACGGCTTTGGTTCGACGTTCGTCATCAAAACGCGAAGCAGGCACCGAGACGCTGAGCGCCGCCAGACCGGTATGTTCCGACCCGATCACCGGCACCGCGACACAGCATACGTCTGCCGAATACTCGCCCCAGTCCACCGCATAGCCCTCGGTTTTGGCTTGCCGCAGGCGTTCGGTCAGGTCACTTAAGGAGGCCGCCGTGCGATCGGTAAATTGGATGAACGGATTCGGATAGAGAACGCGCAGTTGGGCCTCAGGCAGAGTGGCCAAGAGCGCCTTGCCGATACCGGTGGCATACGCCGGCAACCGACTTCCCACCGAGGACGCCAATTGCAGCGGATAGCTGGATTCCACTTTGGCCACATAGATCACCATCGGCCCGTCGAGGACAGCCAGTTGGACGGTTTCGTCCAACTCATCCCGAATCGCCTGCATGAACGGCCACGCCGCGGGAACAATTTGCAGTTGTCGCGAGTAAGCGGCTGCCATTTCGAACAGACGCCCGCCCAGGCCATATTGTCGGCTAATCGGTTCGTAGCGAAGCATTTGTTCGGCGACCAGCGTCGTCAACAGGCTGTGCAAACTGCTCTTGGGCAGGTCGCTGGCTCCCAACAGTTCGGAAAAGGTCAGACCCGGCGGATGCTGGGCGATGATTTGCAACAAGTCCGCTACCCGTTTGGCCGACTTAACTTCCGGCACGGCGACCACCCCTGACGTGCATTTGCTTTCGATCCTACCATATTTCGCACAAAAAAGACTTTCATCTTTAGCAGGAATGCATCCACCTGGCGGCGAAAACCCTATAGGTTAGAACCACAGTTCTGAAGGGAGAAATCACGGGGGTGGCGGATAGAGATGCCGGGCCGTCCGGCGTATGTCAGACGCTCAAGTCGCCTGGGCGCTCGGCAGAGATTATCCCATCGGAGCAACGTTCATCACAAAGGAGCGATGACGTGTATCAAGTATGGGTCGAAAAAGCAGCCCGATTGGGTCAAGTGCCCGGTCCGGAAGTTTTTTGGATGGACCGGTTCGGGGAATGGCTGGACCTGGATATTCATCTGCTGGTGATTCGCGGCCAAGGTCGGACGGTTTTGGTCAACACCGGACCGCCGCTTGGATATCTCGACCACATGAATGCCATCTGGCGCGAAGAGTTGGGCGACCGTGCCCAGATCCGAGTGGCCCCCGAGCAGCGTATTGACGCGATTTTGGCCCGCCACGGAATTCGGGCAGACAGTGTCGATGCGGTGATCATCACGCCGCTGCAGGCGTACGCGCTGGGGAACCTGGACCACTTTCCCAAGGCCCAAATCGCCATCTCGCGCACGGGATGGATCGACCTGTTCGCGCCGGAGTTCTATGATCCTCGGCGTCATATGGCGGTTCCCGACCATCTGTTGGAATACCTGCTGTTCACCGCTTGGCCGGAACGTCGTGTGCGTTTGCTCGCAGATGAAGACGAGGTGTTTCCCGGCATCCGCACCTGGTGGGCAGGGTGTCATCACAGAAGCTCGATCTGCGTGACTGTCGATACCGCCGACGGCGTGGTGGGATTCAGTGACACCGTGTTTTATTATCAGAATCTGGAGGAAGATCGCCCCTTGGGAATTCAGGAAAGCATGGCGGAATGCCGACACGCGTACGCCCGCATTCGCCAAGAGGTTGATCGATTCGTATCGCCATACGATCCTACGACCCTTACCCGCTATGCGGGAGGACACGTCGGCGGCTGACGGCCGCCGGGGGATCGCAAGGACGAGGCCGACGGCCGGGTGCTCATTCGATAGCTTGGGTGGCGGACTGAGGGTGGAGCCCTCCATCTGAAGTCATTCCATCGAGGCCGCGAGCACACTTTGGAAAGGGGGAGGATGGCGGCGATGGCTCGTACGACTCCGCGCCGCCACAATTCTCGATGAAAACATTGACTTGGACTGCGCCAGAAGTGATGACGATTAAGGAGGCAGCCAAACCCACCCTCGCTGCGGGATGGGTCTTGCTGCAGGTCGAGGCCGTTGGCATTTGCGGGTCGGAAATTTCAGGGTACTTGGGTGAAAACGATCTCCGCCGGCCACCATTGGTGATGGGCCATGAATTTTCCGGCACCGTGGCCGAGTGCGAAGCTGCCACCGATCTGGCGGTGGGCACCCGCGTAACGGCCAATCCGCTCATCAGCTGCGGAGTTTGCCGGGATTGCCGGGCTGGTCAGCGCCAGCGCTGTCTCCAGCGCAAGATTATTGGCATTGACTTCCCCGGTGGATATGCAGAGTGGGTGGCGGTTCCCGCCGCGCAGTGCTATCCCGTCGACGACATCGAGGACGGCGCGATGGTCGAGCCGCTCGCCTGCGCGCTGCGGGCGGTGGAATTGACGCACGTTGAGACGGGTGACGACTGCGTGGTGATCGGTGCGGGTATTATTGGGCTGATGGCCGCAGGCTTGCTGGCACGGGCGGGGGCACGCCGCATTGCGGTGGTCGATCCCAACCCCAGCCGGCGCCAAGCGGCGAGCCCATGGGGTGCCACCGCCGTGTTTGCCTCGACCGATGAGCTCGCCGCCAACTTCCCCGAGGGCGTCGACCGAGTCGTGGACGCGGTCGGGCTCAGTGCCACCCGCCGGCAAAGCCTCGACGTATTGCGGCGGGGCGGTCGGGCGGTTTGGATCGGGTTGCACCAAAATCAGACCGAGGTGGCAGGCAACGCCATCGTCCGCGATGAAACGAGCGTAGTCGGCAGTTTTTGCTATACGGACCACAATTTTTCGCGGGCGGTGCAACTCGTGAACGACGGCCAGGCGTTCCCCAGCAACCGGGGATGGCTTGACGTGCGCCCACTCGAAGCCGGCGATGCGGCCTTCCGCGAGCAAGCCCGCGGACCGGCTCCCTATGCCAAGATCCTGTTGAGATTGTAACCAGAATCCGGGCTGACCGTGACAGCCGGTCGGCGGGACCCGGCTGTCCCCACAAGGAGAAAGAGGGGCACAACAATGCAGGAACAACCAGATGCGGCCAGTGCCGGGATAAATCGGCGACTGGTCCACAAAACCGCGCTGGTGACCGGCGCATCGCGGGGCATCGGGCGTGCCATCGCGCTCCGTCTGGCCGCCGAAGGCGCCCGGGTGGCGGTGAATCATCCGGCCGAGGATGAAGCGGCCCGGGCCGTCGTCGCCGCGATCCGCGATCAGGGCGGAGAGGCGCTGGCCGTCAGTGCCGACGTCTCTGACGCCAACCAAGTGGCTGCCATGTTTGCAACCATCGCCGAAACGTATGGCGGGATAGACATCTTGGTCAACAATGCGGGCATTTGCCCATTCGTCGAATGGTTTGACCTTACCGAGGCCATCTGGGATCGGGTGCACGGGGTGAATTTGAAGGGCACTTTCCTGTGTTCGCAGCACGCCTCGCGCTTGATGCGCGCTCAAGGGCACGGCGGGCGAATCATCAGTATTAGCTCCATTTCGGCCCTGGTCGGCGGGAGCTTTCAGACCCATTACACCCCCACCAAAGCAGGCATCCGCTCGCTGATGCAATCCCTCGCCATTGTCCTCGGCCCCTATGGCATCACCTGCAATTCGATTTTGCCCGGGACCATCCTGACGGATATCAACCGAGCCCATTATGAAGATCCGGCCACGATGACCCGGGACGTCGGGCGCGTCCCGCTGGGACGCCTGGGAGAACCCGACGACATCGCTGGGGTGGCCGCCTTTCTCGCCTCGGATGACGCGCGCTACGTCAACGGAGCGGAAATTCTTGTCGACGGGGGACTGTTTGTCAACCTGCAATAACCGCGTCGGCGTAGTAGCCGACAGCTTGAATGAAGGGAAATGGGAAATGGGCAGTCAACAAACGATTGTCGCCGTCCGCGCCTACACCGTGGCCTCCGGCGGCGGCGACTATCACTCACAGGCGCAAGATCATTGGATTGTCGGCGAAATCGCTACCCCCATGTCGCGATATCCCGCCTATCGGGCCACGCGCAGCTCTTGGGGGCTGAACGCCCTGGGAACGGTGGTGGTCGAGGTGGAAGCCGAAAACGGCACGGTGGGTTTTGGAGTGAGCACAGGCGGTCCTCCCGCGGCTTGGTTGGTTACCCATCATTTGAGCCGATTCTTGATCGGGCAAAAAGCGACCGATGTCGAATTGATTTGGGACCAGCTCTACCGGTCTAGCCTTTACTATGGCCGCAAGGGTCTAGCCATGAACGCTATCTCGGCCATCGACCTCGCCCTGTGGGATTTGCTCGGCAAGCTTCGCCAGGAACCCGTCTATGCCCTCATCGGAGGGGCCGTGCGCGATGAAATCACGTTTTACGCCACCGGTCCCCGTCCTGACTTAGCCAAGTCTATGGGGTTCATCGGCGGCAAGCTGCCCCTGCAATTTGGCCCGGCCTCGGGTGAGGAGGGCTTGGCCGCCAACGTCGATCGTCTGCGCACCATGCGCGAACGTGTTGGAGACGACTTCTGGCTGATGTACGATTGTTGGATGGCGCTCGATGTGCCGTACGCCGTCCGCCTGGCCGGAGCCCTGGAGCCCTACGGGCTCAAATGGATTGAAGAGTGCTTCCCGCCCGACGATATTTGGGCGTATCGCGCCCTGCGCGATGCCGCTGATCGGCGGATTCTCGTCAGTACGGGCGAACACGAAGCCACCCGTTGGGGATTTCGCCTGCTCCTGGAGTCGGGCGGAGTGGACTTCATTCAGCCCGATGTCAACTGGTGCGGCGGACTGACCGAATTACTGAAAATCTCCGCGCTCGCCGACGCCCACGGGGCCTGGACCATTCCCCACGGGTCCAGCGTCTACAGTTACCACTTTGTGATTACGCGCACCATGAGCCCGTTTGCGGAATTTCTCATGATGGCCCCGCAAGCCGATCAGGTGGTCCCCATGTTCTCCCCGCTGTTAACCGATGAACCGGTCCCCGAAAACGGACGGCTGCGCTTACCCGACCGGCCGGGGTTCGGCGTCAGGCTCAACCGCTCGCTCTTGGTGGCCGCCGGAGAGGTAACCCGCTAGCCCGAGCCGACCTTTCCCGGTGAGCAAAAAGAAACCGCCCGGAACGGTCCATTCCGCTCGGGGCGGTTTCTCACGCGACGATGCTTACGGTTTGACGCGTTTCATCGACGCATGCAGGGCGACGTGGACCACGGCCGCCAGATCCATGGTCGATGATTTCCCTGAGCTGGTCGTGGTCGGGAGCTTGCCCGTCATCGCGATGTGCATGTGACCGCCAGCCTGCTCACTTTGCACAAGTCCACCCATTTGGCCATTCAATAAGTAGCGGCTGTAAAGATTGGACATCATCTGCTCTTTGATGACCACTTGGCCGGAGCCCTGGGAAGCCGGGGAGGTTATCGTCAGATCGATGGGATGCACCGTCTTCATCGTCACGCCGATATGCCAATGATGGTTCCCCACCGTCGGCATCACCCATTCGCCGAGGCCCTGGGTGGACACCTTAATGGACGGACCGGAGCTGGTGGCTCCGACCAAGGCGGATTGATGAAACTTATACGGCGCGAGAAATCCCTTGCCTGCGGTCCACCCGGCCTTGGGCACCGGCGGCATGAAGGGCATGGCTCCCATCGGCATCAACGTCTTCAGGCTCACTCCGGGCAACATCGGGGCTCCGGCCGGCATCGAGATGTTGGTTACCTTCAGGCGCCCATCGGCCTGCAGGACACCGGTCATCTGCACGCCTCCCAAGGTCATGTGCTGGGAATGGGTGCCGAGTCCGGGCATGTCGGTCGCCACGGTCAGCGGTGCCTTGCCAAAGTTCAAGGTGATCGGCATTCCGCCAGCGCCCGCCTGACCCGTGGTCAGCTTAGCGACAGGATTCCAGGTAATCGTGGAGGTGGCCTGTGACTTGCGTGGCGCCGTCATATCAAACCCCACCGTCGCCTTGATCTGTACCTGGAAGGCGAGATGCTTGCCCGCCGGCCAGCGGTAACCCGGGAACGTGGGATGTCCGGCCGCGAATGCCGCCGGCCCCACCGTCAGACCGCCCACCAAGAGCGCTAGCCCGCTCCCGCTTACCAGTCGACCAATGTGTTTTCGTGACATTGTGGAATCTTCCTTTCGTTTGCAGCGTCAAGGCGTCCGGAAATGCCCTGCCAAGCCTAACCAATCGTTCACAAGATGTTGGCAACTCATTATAGCAAACTTTGCGGAGCGTCCCGCATGGGCCCCGCGCGGCCGTTAAGACACCTCATCGGGTCCCCGCCGAGGGAAACCGGCAAGGGACCAACCCAGCACTGACCAAGAGCAACCGCCAAGGATGCTTGCACGCTGCCGGACACTCATCCTTGGCTCAGGGTTGCGCAATCCGCGCGCGGGGGCGGCTGGTCACGGAGTTCCCCGCTGCCCCCGCGTCATCGGGCGGGAACGACGGTAACCGGCTGCCTACGGATCCCCGATCGCGTCACCGCGTCACTCACGCGGAGATTCCACAATGCGTCCTCCGGGGTCATCCACAGCTTGTCCGCATGGCCCGCGACGGCGGCCATCACAGCCCGAATTTCCCGTCGCAGTTCGAATACTTCGCCCGCTTGCGGCGAGGGCACCGGGACGGATTCCGTGCTCCCCTGACCGCTCCACGTTACCGAAAACTGGGGATGTTCGGTGCGATCGGTCACCCCATGCCATTGTGCCCGAATAGATCCTGCCGGACCATAGGCAGCGAAGAGCAGATGATGCCCCTCGGCATTGAGGCTGGAGCGATAGGTCGCGAGTCCTCCCTCCGCATAGTGCATCCGTACCGCCAGCAGGTCGGCCAAGGGGGGCGGATTTCCCGGGAACAGCGCGTCCACGCTGACCGCGCTCTGCTCGCGCTCTCCCAGCCATCCCAACAGGTCCAGGTGGTGCACTGCCTCTTCAATGATCCAGTTCCCCACTTGGGCCGGGTCTTGCCGCCATTGGCGCTTGCCCGACCGAAACGGATGCCGTTCCAGGGACAGATCCAGCCACTGCCACGTGGGCAGCCGCGTCCGAATCAATTCGCGCACCGTGGTCCACAGGGGAGAAAAACGCATTTCGTATCCCACCGCAAGCATACGCCCCGACGCTCGCCACGCCGCCAGGAGCGCGTTGGCGTCCTCCATCGAAGTCGCCATGGGTTTTTCCACCAAAACGTGCCGGCCATGGCGCAAGGCCATCACGGCGTAGGCGGCGTGCAAGTGGTTGGGCACCACCACATCGACGATGTCCACCGTGGGCAGACGAGCCAAATCGAACTGATCATAATAGGGCACTCCCCACGCCGCGACCGACGGACTCGGCCCCGGCGAAGCCCCCACCACCCAGGCAATTTCACCACCCTCAGCTTGTATGGCGCGTCCGTGTTGCATTCCCCAGCTACCCTGTCCGACCAGACCAAATCGCATGCGGTTGTCCCTCCCACGGTCAGTGCGCGTTATTCCGGGCGATCTCGATCCACCGCTGGACGTTGAGCGCGGTGGCAAAGTCGGGTTCGATCGGCGTCCTGGTTGCCACGGCTTCGACAAAGCGAGCCATTTGAATCACCAAGGGATCTTCGAATTCTCGCGGCGGCAAAGCGGGCGCGGCGATCTTCTCCCCGCCGTAGCTGACCAGGGTCAGGACGTCTGGTTGCGTCATGTCCACCAGGGCCCTCCCCTTGAGGCCGTACACTTCCACGTGGTACAGACCTGGGCCAACTCGTCCGTTGAGAACGCTGAACAGGGCGCCGCCCGCGAAGCGACCGTTTAGCAACGCCATGTCGTCGTTGGATGGATAGCTGTCGCCGCGGGCAATAAAGGTTGCGAGCCGGCTGTCCAGACTGACCAACGGTCCGGTGTGGGCGGTAAGCAACCAAAGCGCCATGTCAATGGAATGCGATCCGAAATCCGCCACGGCTCCTCCGCCGGCGACCGCTTCGACCATCCGCCATTCCATGCCAATATGGGGATTGGCCAGGCGGGCTCCCGAACAGACCTCGCGGTACGCGAAAACCGGTCCCAACAACTGGTGGTCCAAGACTTGGCGCAAAGTGGCGATCGCGCGAAAATAGCGGTTCTTAAATCCCACCAAGTTTACCACCGATGCCCGCTCGACCGCCGCCGCCATCGCGGTGGCGTCGGCCACGTTGACGCCGAGTGGTTTCTCGCAGAAGATGGCAAGGCCCCGGCGAGCCGCGTCTTCGCTGTAAGCCGCATGGTAGCGGTTGGGGACGGTGATCAACACCGCGTCCAAACTGGCATCCCATAACGCATCGACCTGGTCCGTCACCATCACGTCTTTTCGGCTTCCTGCCAGATCGGCGGCCTGAGCTCGGTTCCCATCGAAAAAAGCCACCACCGCAGCGCGATCCCGTAAACGATCGAGAGCGGCCAGATGCGCATGGGCGATACCCCCGCAGCCGATGAATCCCAGTCTAACCATGGGTCAGTCCTCCTCGTCGTGCGTATACCCCGCCGTACCCAGCGGGCAAATCGATAATCCGTGATCGAGACGGGGGCGATATCCGTCACCGCCCGCCTCGATCATCCCACTGCCTTACGGGAATCAGCCGGTCGCCGCGTCCCCCGGGGGGGAAGACATCATTGGGCTGGGGCGGTCACTCCGGCCAGTGAATTTATCCCCCGCGGAATCGTGACCGGCTGGACCGCCGGAAAGACCTCGCTGACTGGCTTCAAGACGTACTGCCCGCTGCCGTCGGGCACGTATGCCTGAGGCGTATAGGTACCTTGCAGAAAATCATACACCAGGTTATACAAAATCCGCTGATCCTGGTAATCCACCAGCAGACTTTGCGTGTTTTGATACCAGGCCAGGGGGACATTTTTCGCGTAACCGTAGGCCAGTGCCGCGTCTTGATACATCAAATAACGATTGCTACCCAGCGGCGAAGCCGGGTTCAACGCAGCATAGGGAAATTCCATTTCGACGCCCATCCCATAGTGCTGCGCGGTCTCCGCCACGCCTTGAAAACGCTGGCGGGTAATCGCGCCGTTAAAGGCATAGTTGGGTTGCAACATCGCCACGTCAAAACCCAGTTTGCGCCACAGATTATAGCCGGCCGCCCCGTAAAAGGGAATCCAGTAGAATTTCCCATGGACCGCGTGAACCAGGCGGGCGGTGGCCTGGACCAACTGGACTTCTCCGGGATTACGCACGTACACCGATTCATTGGTCCAGTAAAACCCGGCCAGACGGAGGTGGGTCAGGTTAGCCTGTTGCCAAGCCTGTTCGACCGCCCGGATGAACCACGTCACGGCCTTGATGCGATCCCGCGTACTCGCGAAATCCATCGTCTGACCATCCAGCCTCCCCCAGTTTGTCTCCGACGGTGCGGGATAGGGAATCGCGATGACGACGTTGACGCGATGCGATGGATCGTGCAAAGCCGCTTGACCCGTCGCCACCGCCTGGTTGAGGGCGGGTAATTCCGTCGATTGGCCGGAACGGTTGGCATACGGACCCAGCGTGAACAGGTGTTGAATCCAGGTTTCCCAGCCGACTTGGCTGGTCGCGTTGGATCCGGCACCGAGGGCCGCCAAAACGGAGGGAAAGTACCAATTCAGGATTTTGCCGCTGGGCGAATCGTAGGTAATGAGCGGCAGCCACTGTTGCGGAGTCAAGTTCCACGGATAGATCTGTTGATTGAAGTTTGCGCCCAGCCATAGCGGCGTCAGCAAGAGATCGCTGACGCCATGGGTCTGGGCCAGCGATGCGTAGCCCAAATTGGGCGACGTTTGCCGCGGCGTGTTGATCGGAGCGGGCACTCCACCGCCGATGCCGGTCTGGCCGAAGACTTGGATTTCATCGGTGAAGACATCGACGGTGACGGGGAACTGAATCCGTACGTACCGAGCCTGAATATTGAGCCCGGAATCTTTCCACTGCACAGAGGTTGTGGTCGACGACGAAACCGGTACCGGCGAAGGCAGATTGCCGACTTGCTGCCAGTCCTGCCCGTTATTGGACACCGAAAACATGACGCGCAGCGGCAAGAATACCCCGTATTGGGGCGCATTCAAATAGTCTGCGGTAATGGCATGGACGGTGTCGATCTGGCCGAGGTCCACGGTAATCGTCCGCGAGTCCTGATATGCATATCCCACCCACTGATGATTGAATCCCCCGTAGAAAATGTTGGGGTTCGCATATTGTCCGTTGGTCAACACCCCTCCGGTATCGTGCCAGGTGGCGTTCCGGTTATGAAAGAAGGTGTCGGGAATACCGTAGGAGACGCTGTAGGGTTTGCCGAGGGCTAAATTCGTCTCGGTTGGAGCCGTCGCCGCCGGCCAGCGAAAGGCCACCACGGGAAGGGTGATCAGCGCCGACGCGCCCAGGGCCCCGAGTAACGCGGCAGTACCCTTTATCACGAGTTCTTCTCCCTCCTTTGGGATCGTGAATATCCATGAGGTCACCAAAGTACTTCTTCGGTATGTATCTCCGTTTTCCTTCAACTAGCAGAAAGGATTTTTTCTTTTTTGTGAAGCCGTTGGTGTTCCGTCAGGGACCGCGCTCTGCCTTCGGTGGCGGGCAAAATTGCAGCCCCTAGGACGCAAACCATCCTGCCAGGCTGATTTTTCGTCCCTGGTGAAGTTGGAGCTTTTTTCCGAATGATGCCGTATGCTTAGCGGGATGCTGAGCGGTTCGGCTGAAGGGGGGCGTCGCGCTTGCGGATTCTAAGCCATAACGTTCATGACGGAGGTCGGACTGGATCAGACATTCCGGCTTGATCGCGTGGCCGATGTCATAGACCCCACGGCTAAAGCCGGGGGCTTGTCGGGATGCATTTCCGAGAGTCTCTAACTTTCGCCGGAAAGCCCGCAAGGGCGCTATGACCAGCCTTGGCCGCCGGGATCTCGGGAGCGAGCGGCTCCGTTCCTTTGGTGCAGACCTTGGGATGCTTCTCCAGTCTCAAGCGCTCTGGTCCTCCGTTAAAAGCGAGCTGGGGTGTTGCGAGCGGTGCGGAGGGATGATGCAACCCGAGGGAACCTTGGCGAGGAGAGCGATTCCCAGGAATCCGTTACCAGCCCCTTACGGGGCAGAAAGCAGGACCGTCATGGTTTTTGTCTTAGATAAGCATCAGAAACCGTTGATGCCGTGTACCGAGAAACGCGCGCGGTTGCTCCTCGAACGCGGTCGCGCGGTCATTCACACCCAGGCTCCGTTTACGATTCGCCTGAACGATCGCGCGACGCAGGACTCGGCCTTCCAGCCCTTGCGGATCAAGTTCGACCCTGGCAGCAAGACAACCGGGGTGGCGATCATCCTGGAGGGGGCCAAAGGCTCGAAGGCCATTTTTTTCGGGGAAATCGTCCATAAAGCGGGCATCAAGGCTCGCTTGGATGCCCGGCGAGCTTTGCGCCAAAGTCGTCGGCATCGGAAGACCCGGTATCGGAAGCCTCGGTTCCAAAACCGCAAGCGGAAAGCGGGATGGTTGCCGCCCTCATTGGAAGCCCGGGTGGATCAGACCCTCCACGCGTTGGCCCAGATCCAAAAACGCACCCCGATTACGCACCTGAGTATGGAACACGTCAAGTTCGACACCCAAAAGCTGGAGAAGCCTGAAATCTCGGGGGTGGAGTACCAGCAAGGCACACTCCTGGGCTATGAAATCCGGGAATACCTGCTGGA
This sequence comes from Bacillota bacterium, assembly GCA_021797675.1. GTDB lineage: Bacteria > Bacillota > Sulfobacillia > Sulfobacillales > Sulfobacillaceae > JAJZXC01. Next base: position 27,029 of record JAJZZH010000220.1, read on the forward strand.
AAAGTGGGGGCGCCGTTGCGCCTATTGCGACAAGACCGATGTGCCCCTACAAGTCGAGCACATCGTGCCCAAGACCTGGGGTGGAAGCAACCGGGTCAGCAACCTCACCCTGGCGTGCGAACCGTGCAACCTCCGAAAGAACAAGCAAACGGCGGCAGAGTTCGGCTATCCGGACATCCAAGCGCAAGCCCGAAAGCCCCTGAAGGATGCCGCCATGATGAATGCCACCCGGTGGCGGTTGTATGTATCGTTGAAGGCCACCGGACTACCCGTCGAGGGGGGATCGGGCGGACGTACCAAATGGCAACGCATTGAGCGCGGTTTTCCCAAGGAGCACTACTTCGACGCGCTCTGCGTCGGGGAAAGCACGCCGGAGCACTTCATTCATCTCTCGGCTTATGTGCAGATCTGGACCGCGAAGGGACGGGGCAACCGGCAAATGTGCGGCACGAACCAGTACGGATTTCCAATCCGGCATCGGTCCCGCCAAAAGGTCCACTTCGGCTTTCAGACGGGCGATAGGGTTAAGGCGGTGGTCCCCCGGGGCAAGTACACCGGAACCCATACGGGGCGTGTCTTGGTGCGAGCATCCGGCTCGTTTGACCTTTCCGCCGATGGACAGCGGATTGCTCAGGGCATCTCGTACAAACATTGTCGCATTCTGCAACGCAACGGAGGATGGCACCATGCACAAAAAACCCATTTCCGCCTAACGGCGGAAACCCGCTTTCCTCCCCACGGCTAAAGCCGGGGGCTTCTCGCGGGCATTCGGTGATTCGCGCCGCGGAGGCCGACGTGGACTCCTTGCGGGTCTGAGTTGAAGCGACCGGATTAAGCGGAGTCTATGGCCCCAGCTACACGCTTGGCGACGCCGGTCTGTCGTTGATCGGTCCGCCGAACCGGCCCGACCGGCAGTTCGACACCCTCGATGGGCGTGGGGTTGAGCCGGCGGAACCCATCAACGTCGTCGTCGCCAAAGCCTCCGCCCATCGGCCCGTGCGGGCTGATGGGCGATCAGAGAAGGGGACCTTGCCACCGCTTAGGCATATCTGGAACAGGAGGGACTAATACCATGAAACGACTCGCGCTGGTTGGCATCGACATTATTCACAAGTTCATTTACCCGGGGTTCATCAATGGATTCGATCGGCAGGCGATGGAACGCGACGGGGAATGGATGGCCGATCTCTTTCGGGGCCAGCCGTCGACTTCCCTCAACGACGAGGTGCGGGTGGTGGCCATCGCGAGTCCCGATCGCGAGACGGCCCGCCGCATCGCCGGGGCAACCCACATCGACACCGTGGTCGACCGGATCGACGACCTCCCCGGGGATTTGGACGGGGCGCTGGTGATGGAACGGCAGGGGAGCCGGCATTTGGAGCTGGCGCAGAGGTTTCTAGAAGCAGGTCAATACGTTTTCTTTGACAAGCCGGTGGTGGAAAGCCGCCGGGAATGGGACACGATCAAAGCCATGGCTCGCCGTTCGGGAAGCCGAGTTTTCGGGGGATCCGCACTCCGCTATAGCCCCCAGGTGGCTAGAGTGCGCACAGCGTTGGCCGAACGGCCGGCGGTGAGCCTGGTAGTAACCGGACCAGGCCCCTGGTACGAATATGCCTGTCATACGGTGGAACTGCTGGAACTGTTCCATGGCCCCGCCGTCCAAGGGGTGGTCGGTGTCGGCGAAAATCGGGCGGGCGTGGCCGTCATCCGCTGGGTCGGCGGAGCCGAGGGCACGGTACAATGGGGAAATTACCGGGGAGAATTTCGGATTGATGCCTACGACCGCGAGGACACGGGACATCGTGCATGGATCATCAATGATGCCCGCGCGTATTACCAAGGCTTAGCCCAAGCGATGGTGGACGGCGTACTGGGCAAACTCGACCCGGACTGGGAGGCCATCGACGCCGTCGTGGGCGTGCTCGATGATGTGGGTCGCTCATTGAGCTTGACCTAGCCGCTATTTCGGTCGGCCTCCCCGGCAGCAGGGATGCCGGGGAGGCAATAATAAAAAAATATCTCTTTTTTGCAAGACATCTATTGAAGAAATATGCCAAATCGGTGTACGATGAACAGGTGTCAGGATCGGCGTTACAGGACGAGTTTTTTCAAGGAAAATAGCTAAGGAGAGTGACCCCCATTGCCAAAGCAATTGCATGCGCGTCGGGTGTTCAGTCTGCTCGCGGCCTCCGGAATGCTGGCTGCCGGCGGGACGTCTATGGCGGCCGCGCCGGCGCCGCATCTTCAGGCGGCGGGCAAAGGCACGGCGGCATTTTATATTATTGACGACGGAATCGGCTTTGACCCTGCACTCTGGTCGTGGGATGCCCATCAAGCCCAAATCGGAATTTTTGAAGGGTTGGTGCACTTCGGTCCAGGCGGCAAACCCGTCGCGGGCATCGCCACCTCCTGGTCCACCAGCCCGAACGGTTTGGTGTGGACCTTCCATTTACGCCACAATGCCAAGTTCTCCAACGGTGATCCGGTAACCGCCCAAGACTTCGTATATGCCATCGAACGGGCCGTCAACCCAGCCACCGCGGCAGCGGCCAAGCACGGCTCGAGTTGGTTCGGGGACGTGCCGTTAAAGAATGCCCCCGCGATCGTGAGCGGTGCCCTGTCGCCGACAGCGCTCGGGGTACACGCCCCCAACAACTATACGGTGCAATTCACGCTCACCCGGCACGACCCGACCCTGTTGCAGCAATTGTGCCTCGACCCCTGGTCGCTCCCGGTAGACCCGCGGGTCGTCGCCCAGATGTCTCCGACCGACTGGACCAACCCGGCGAAAATCGTCTCCGACGGCCCCTACATGCTCAAAACGTACCGGACCGGGATCGAGGCGACGCTGGTGCCCAACCCGTACTACTATCAAAAAGTCCCCCTCAAGCAGATCAACCTGATTTACACCACGTCGACCGACAGCCTGCTGGCCTATAAGAACGGGGTCGAAAGCATCGCCCTGTTGTCCTCGACCGACGTCCCCGCCGTGCTGCACAATGCTACCCTGCACAAACAGTTGCACTGGGAGTCGGCCGCGATTCAGTACACCTTTCGGGTGTCACCTTCCAAGAACCCGATCTTGCAAAACAATCAAAAGGTTCGCGAAGCGTTTGCGATGGCCATCAATCGCCAGCTCATCACCAAACGGATCATGAACGGCACCGGTTATCCCGCGTATTACAGCCACATTCCCAGCACCATTGCCCCCTGGGTGCGCAAGGCAGGTTACTTCTATAACCCGCGGCAAGCACAAAAGCTCATGGCCCAGGCTGGCTATCCCCACGGCAAGGGCTTTCCCACCGTTGTCTTGCTCGATCCCAACGCTAATGACGTGGTTGCCCAGGCCGTCGCTCAGATGTGGAAACAGACCCTGAACGTCAACGTCCACTTGGTGACCGAGGAATGGGGCACCTTCTTGACCGATCTATATAAGCAGCTGCCGGCCAACGAAGTGGGGTTCTATCAATGGGGGGATAACGGGACTTACCCGTTCCTGGCTTTGCCCCAGAGCATGTCCACGATCGCCAGTGTGACCTGGAGTTGGATGCCCGTTGACGCCTTGCCACCGGCTGCCTACGCCAAGTACTATGCGCTCAACCACAACGAAAGCCTAAAGTCGACCGTGAAGCTAGCCGAGGAAAATCGGCTGATTTTGAGCAGCATCCCCAAGTCCGATGTCAACCTGCTAAACTTGGGAGTCAAGGCGCTCGAGACGGACAACGCCGCGCTGATGAAGCGCTATTTCATCGGCGTCGGCCGCCTCGGCTACAACATTCCCGTCTATACCGTGCGCAACGCGGTGATGGTGAGTCCTAAGCTTAAGGGCTATTCTCCCGTCATTTGGTGGGATACCGACTCGCCGGTCTGGATGGGCTACCTGCACTTCTAGCATTGGGTGCTCCAAACGCACGCGGCACCAGGCACAAATCGGGGTGGCTTCTCGGTGCGGGCCACCCCGGTGATTTGAGGGGAGGGCGCCCATGGTCAGATTTGTCGTCCGTCGGTTATTTTTCATGGCCCTCACCTTCCTGGTGATCAGCCTGGTCACCTTCTTTTTGATGAAGGCCGCTCCCGGCAGTTTCTTGGCGATGAATGTCGGGGTCAACGGGGCATCGTTCGGCGCTGACCAGTATCAAGTCTCGCCGCAGGTCATGCAGGCCATCATCCGCCACTACCATTTAAATCAGCCTTGGTATTTTCAATGGTGGGGATTCGTCCAAGGATTCATTACCCTCCATATGGGCACCTCATTTGAATACCCCACCACGCCGACGATGACCCTGATTCGCCAAACCTTCCCTGTTTCGTTGAGTTTGGGGCTGATTTCCGTGGCCGTTGGGCTGTCGGTCGCCATTCCCTTCGGCATCATCGCTGCCGTTCGCACCGACACGTGGGTTGACTCGGCCGCCATGCTGGCGGCCATGACGGGCACCGCGATTCCATCGTATGTTATCGCCGTGTTTTTGATATTATTGTTTGGCGTGTGGTTCCACATTTTCCCCATCTTGGGCTATCAGGGACCCCAATATTATGTCCTGCCCGTACTGTCCCTGTCGATTCCGATGATTGGGGCGTCCTCCCGCTACCTGCGGAACAGTCTGATTGAAAACCTGCATTCGGAGTATGTCATCGCCATCTACGCCCGCGGAGGCAGTCTCCGCCAGGCTATTTTTGGCAACGCCCTGCGCAACTCCTTGCTGCCATTGATTACCACGGTGGGCCCCCAACTCGCCGCCTTAATGATGGGCACCGTGTTCATTGAGGAGATGTTCGGGCTGCCGGGCATGGGGCATATCTTCGTCAACGCCGCGGGCCGGCGGGACTACCCGCTCATCATGGACTCGGCACTCTTGTACGCGGTTGTGATTATGCTGATGAATTTCCTGGTGGACATCGTCTATGGCGTGCTCGACCCCAGAATTCGCAAGTCGGGCCGCATGGGATAGGGGGGTCTAAGGTGCAAGCACCGTCGTGGACAACCGCAGAGGCCCGACCAAGCCCAGGGTCGGCGAGGCTACGACGCTCAAGAACCTGGCGCAGGTTTAGCAAGAATCGCCTCTCGGTGATTGGCCTCGCATTCATCGTCGCGCTGGTCCTAAGCGCCCTGCTGGCCAATCAGCTGACGCCTTATCCCCCGCTTGCGCCCAACTTCCTAGCCATCTACCAGCCACCCAGTTGGCAGCATTGGTTGGGTACCGACGCGCTGGGACGGGATATGCTGAGCCGCGTCATCTATAGCTTGCGCAACGCCTGCATCGTGGGCTTCGGCGCGGAAGTGGTGGAACTGACGGTTGGCCTCTTGTTGGGATCCACCGCCGGGTTGATCGGCGGGACCGTGGACACGATTTTGATGCGCGTGGTCGACGTGGTCTATGGGTTTCCCAGCTTTCTATTCAGCATTATCTTGGTGGTGATGATCGGGCACACCATCCTGGCCATTTTGATCGCGGTCTCGGCGACCAGTTGGGTGGGCATGGCGCGGATCGTCCGCAGTCAGGTGATTCAGGTGCGACAAAGCGCGTACATCGAACACGCGCGCCAGATGGGCGCCTCGACCTGGCAGACGTTGGTGCGCTACGTGCTGCCGAATTCGATGGGGCCGGTATTGGTGGCGGTAACCTTCGGTATCCCGGCCAACATGATGAGCGAGGCGGCGCTGAGCGTGGTGGGGCTCGGCATTCAGCCACCCACGCCAGACCTTGGAGAACTCATTATCATCGGCCAAGGTTCCGTCCTGTCCTATCCCTATCTCTTGATTTGGCCGGCACTGCTGTTTGCCCTGACGTTACTCAGCTTTTCGTTTGTGGGCGACGGGTTGCGCAACGTATTTGACACCAAGTCCGGCCGGTAAGGAGGTGACACGATGGACCTCGTAGAGATTGAAGGGCTCCGCATCCGCTTCGACGCCGACGGCCAGGTGGTGTACGCCGTCAATGGCATCGACCTGACCGTCGCCGAAGGACAGGTCGTCGGCGTCGTGGGCGAAAGCGGCAGCGGAAAATCCGTCACGGTCACCAGCATTCCGCGGCTGTTGCCGAAAACCGCGCGCTGCGAAGGACGGGTCCGATTTGATGGCATCGACGTGCTCAACGCGTCGGCGGCGCAAATGCGCGCCATCCGCGGGCGATCCGTGGGGATGATTTTTCAAAATCCGCTCGCGTATTTGAATCCAACGCGGACCATCGGGAGCCAGTTGATGGAGCCGCTCTTGTTTCACCATCTGGCCGGCTATCAGGAGGCCCGACGCAGAGGCCTCGAAATGCTGGAGCGGGTCGGTATTCAAAACCCTGCCGCCCGGTTCGACAACTATCCTTTTGAATTCAGCGGTGGCATGTTGCAACGGGTGCTCATCGCCACCGCGCTGATTGCGGCACCCAAGCTGGTGATTGCCGACGAACCCACGACGTCGCTGGATGTTACCGTGCAGGCGCAGATTCTGCGTTTGTTGAAGACGATGCAGCGCGATCTCAAGATGTCGATGATTTTTGTGACGCACGATCTCGCCGTGGCAGCCCAGGTGTCCGATACCATCTATGTCATGTATGGAGGCACGGTGGTGGAGCAGTTGAACGCCGCGGATTTGATTCGTGCCCACCGGCACCCGTATCTAGCCGGCCTGCTCGACTCCTTGCCTCGGCTGGACCGGCCTGTAGGACGACTTCCCTTCATCCCCGGATTACCGGTCGACACCCGCCAGCCTCTCGCCGGGTGCCCTTTTTTTGACCGCTGCGGGGTGCATACCGATGACTGCCACACGCTGCCCGCCCTGACCACCGTGGGACCCAGTCATCGCGTGGCCTGCTGGCGGGTTGCCGGCGAACTGGTCGTCACAGACCCCACGGCTAAAGCCGGGGGCTTGTCGGGATGCATTCCCGAGAGTCTCTAGCTTTCGCCGGAAAGCCCGCAAGGGCGCTATGACCAGCCTTAGCCGCCGGGATCTCGGGAGCGAGCGGCTCCGTTCCTTCGGTGCAGACCTTGGGATGCTTCTCCAGTCTCAAGCGCTCTGGTCCTCCGTTAAAAGCCAGCTGGGGTGTTGCGAGCGGTGCGGAGGGATGATGCAACCCGAGGGAACCTTGGCGAGGAGAGCGATTC
>JAJZZH010000233.1 GCA_021797675.1 Bacillota bacterium
AACATTGCGATTTCTCGACGATCTCACCGTACCCTTCACCAATAATCTCGCGGAACGCGCCTTGCGCATGTTGAAAGTGCGCCAGCACATCTCCGGATCGTTTCGAAGCTCCAAAGGGGCCGAGCGTTTCGCGACGATCCGGGGTTACCCCCAAACGGCACGCCAGCAGGGCCAATCCCTATGGGAGGTGCTGCGCTCCGTCGTGGGAGGCCAGCCGTGGGAACCCGACACCGGATAACCACCCGGGCTAGTTTTCGGTGCCGTACACGATGGCGCGAGGTGGGAGAGATTCCATCGACCGACAGGGATGGCCACCACCATCCCTACTCGGTGTTGCGCTGCTAAGAGAGAATCGCGGCCAACCAAACCGTTACTTGCTTACCCTTGAGTTTGGTGGGTGGTATACCTAAATAGTTACCAATAATCTCGGCGAAACCGGCTTAGGTACCCACATGGGCAAGTTTGAGTTTCGTATAGCCTTCCTGAACGTGCCCCAACTTGCCCGAACGTACGTCTTGCCCGGAAAAGCTTTCGGAGGCACACTAAAGGGGAATCCCCCGGCCATTGCCCTTTAGGCACCGGGTGCCGGCACTTCGTCAATTCCCCCGCCGCCCGGAGGCCAGGAATATTCGGGAGTGCATTGCGCGGCGCCTCAAGCCGCCGGATCGGGTTCATTCGAGCGGATTTCGTTTTGCTTTGCCGTGAAAGGAGAGGCCCCGATGGAATATCGCTACATGGGAAAGAGCAATTTGCGCGTCAGCAACATCTGCCTGGGGACGATGCATTTTGGTCCCAAAACGACAGAAAAAGAGGCGTTCGCGATCATGGATCGCGCACTCGAAATGGGGATCAACTTTTTCGATACCGCCAACGTCTATGGCAGCGACGCGCTGCGGTCGGAAGAAATCCTCGGCCGCTGGTTCGCGCAAGGAGGAGGTCGGCGCGACCAGGTCGTGTTGGCCACCAAAGTCTACGGAGAGATGGCACGGGGGGCCCAGGTTTCCCCCAATGAAGCGCCGGGAATCTCGCTGTACAAGGTCCGCAAACACATCGAAGACTCGCTCCGGCGGCTGAAGACCGATCATATCGACCTGTACCAGGTGCATCATATCGATCGCCGCATTGCGGACACCGAATACTGGACCATCTTTGATCAATTGGTCCACAGCGGAAAAATCCTCTACACGGGCACCAGCAATTTCCCGGGCTGGGGACTGGCCAAATTGCAAGCGGCCGCGGAGCACCGGGGACAGATTGGCATCGTGTCTGAACAGGCGCAGTATAACCTTCTCAGCCGGTATCCGGAATTGGAAGTCATTCCTGCCGCGAAAGCCTATGGCATCGGCATTATGGTGTACATGCCCCTCGCCGGCGGATTGCTCACGGGCAAAAAGCCCGCCGTTCCAGGGTCGCGCACCGAGGCCGTAGCCAAAGAATACGCCATGGGAGCTCGACTGGACGACCAGTTGGCCGAGTACTCTCGGCTCTGCCAAGCCATCGGCGAGCCGGAATCCGCGGTCGCCATCGCCTGGACCTTGGCCAACCCGGCAGTCTATTCCGCCATTGTCGGCGTGCGCACGCTCGCGCATCTGGACGGTTTGGAACACGCTTCGACGTTGAAGCTCGCCCGCGATGTCATCGCGCGCTTGTCGCAGCTGTTCAATATCAACGCGGGCCGGCCGCTGCGTCCCGGCCCCGCGCCAGAGGCATTTGCCTGGTAGGGGATTGCTCGGACAGCAAGCGCCTCGCTATGATGGTCGGCACCAAGCCCGGCCGCCAGGTAGGGTCCTTCACCAGCCTTGGTCGTGAGGAGATGGCCCAAACCCTCACGGCCAAGGCCTCGCCGCCTAGACGATTAACGCTCCGCCGTCGACGGGTAGGATCGCGCCGGTAATGTAGCTCGCCTCGTCGGAGACCAAAAAACGAACCAGGGCGGCCATCTCTTGCGGGGTGCCCGGACGCGGGATCGGCTGCCAGCCGGATGCGCGTTCGGGCACCCCGCTCCGTTGCCAAGCCGCGCGCTGGCCCTCGTGGTCGCGGTTGATGTCGGTCTCGACCCCGCCTGGCGCCACGGCATTCACGCGAACGTGATAGGGGGCGAGCGCTACCGCCAACGCCCGGGTTAAGCCGTCTACCCCGGCCTTCGAGGCGATATAATGCACCTGATGGGGTGTCGCGATCGCCGTCGACACGGTGGAAATATTCACCACGGCACCTCGGTTTCGCTGCCGGAAGTTGGGCAGGAGCGCTCGTACCATGAAGAACATGGCCGACAAATTGACCTCCAGCGTCTCATGCCACAAGGCATCGGTAATATGTTCCAGATCCTCGAATGGGCAGATGCCCGCGTTATTGACCAAAATATCGACGCCGGCGTGGCGCGCTAGGACCTCGGCTACCGCCGTGTTGACTCTTTCCGATTGTGCGACGTCGACCGGGTACAGCGCCACCCGGCCCCCATCCTGGTGATTTAGATCGCGGATCAGGGCCTCGGCCCTGGCATCCGGATTGCGGTCAAAAATCGCCACCGCCGCCCCCGCTTCCGCCAGGGCGCACACAATGCCCGCGCCGATGCCGTGACCACCTCCGGTGACAATTGCCACGCGCCCGGATAACGGTGTGGGATTCATGGGCTCTCCCGCCTTCCTTCTCGATGCTCTTCGTCTGTGGTCGATGGCGCCCGGGTCTCTCGCCGCGCCACATCCTCGGCTGCCGACGATGGGCTCTCCGTCAGATCGCGTAGCGGATACCCAGTCCCGGCTCTTCGGACGGATTAATCACCCCGCCCGCCGGGTCCGGGACCCCGGCGATCACCACCTGCGGACGGCCCCGCTCGCGGTCCCAGGTACGGACCCACTCGGCATAGGGGGCATTGACCTGGCTCTTGATCAAGTGCAGGCCGGCGGCCGTAAGCCCCCCGGCGTGAGGCACCACCGCCAGATGGTAGGCCGAGGCCAGGTGGCAAATCCGCCGCGTCTCGCTGATGCCCCCAACCCAAGCTAAATCGGGCTGCAAGATCGTGACGCCGCCGGTTTCGATAAGGTCGCGAAACCCCCACCGCGTATATTCGTGTTCGCCAGTGGCGATGGCGACCGGACTCGAATGCTTGCCCAAGGCTTCATAACCGCGATAGTCGTCGGGAGGGAGCGGCTCTTCAATCCAGCGCACGTCGTAGCGCTCCACCGCTTCGCGCATGCGAAGCGTGTACTCGACGTCCCACGCCATATAGCAGTCAAGCAGGATTTCGCGGTCGGGTCCGATCGCCTCTCGGCAGTCCTGAATCAGCACCAGGTTTTGCCGGATTCCCGTCTTGCCGTCCGCCGGGCCGTGGGGCATCGCCAGCTTTATCCCCACTCCCGCAAACTCTTTCCAGTCCTCGGGGTCGTTGGTGGTCTGATAGACGGGAATCTCGGCCTTGGTGGATCCCCCCAAGAGCTTATAGACGGGCAGCCCCTGCGCTTTGCCTATCACGTCCCAAAGCGCCATATCCACGCCACTGAGGGCAAATAGGGGGAGCCCCTTGCGGCCGTAGGGCAGCGATGCGCGATACATCTGATCCCATAGGCGCTCGATATCGTACGCGTCCTGTCCGATTAAAAGATGCGCCAAATGCTCACCGACGATGGCACGAACCGCCTCCCCGCCGCCGGTCACGCCGTATCCGATCACCCCGTCGTCGGTGGTAAGGCGGATGAGCACTTCAAAAAATGGGGCCGTCCACGAGGACCGACGCCGATAGTATTCGGGATATATGGACATCGGATTGGCAATCACCGCTTCCCCCAACCACGAGGGGCCGGGGTGATCGGGATGCACAATCCGTTCGACATCTACCTTCACAATCTTCATTACACTTTGCCTCCTCTTTAGGACTTGCAGGCCTGCCTCCTCTTTAGGACTTGCCGGCCTGCCTCCTCGCTAGGCCTTGCAGGCTTGCCCCGCGCTCTAGGGCTTGCCGGCTTGGCTCGCAGGACTGGCACCGGGCTCGCCCGCCGGCCATCACCCCTCCCAACCCCCGGTGGCGCCAAAATCCCGCCCCGGACCGCTAGCGGGCGTAGCGGGCCAGCGTGCGCCCGGCGGCAATTCCCTCGGCAGGCGTCAGCCACGGCGGGAGGCTGACGCGTATCCCTGACCCGTCGGGTTTCACAATCATCCGGGCATGTTCCCACACGTGTCGGGCCGCCCGGCCGGGGTCGCCCACCGCCACATGCCACAGCGGGCCGCTTCCGGTGAGCTCCGCTCCTCCGGCTTGGCCAAACCCCTCGCCAAAAGCCTCCCCCACCTCCTGGTAACGGCGCATGATGGTCGCTTCGTCCCACTGTTGGCGAAAAGTGATGGCCGCCGCCAAACCCACCGTCACCGACCAATCCCGCGTGCCGTATTCGTAGCGCCAGGCACCGTCGCGCCCGAACGGCCGGCCATCCTCGGCGCGGATCATCGGTGCTCCCGCCTGGGGTCCGTCCAATTCCGCCAGCGCCCGGGGACTGACCCATAACACGCCAGACCCGGCCGGACCGAAGAGCCACTTATGCCCCGGGAACACATAGAAATCCACCCCCGGAACCAAGAGCGGCCAGCGGGTGCCGGCCGCGTGCGAGCCATCGACCAAAACCCAGAGCGCAGGCCGCACGAGTCCATCGAGGATCCGGGCCAAGTCAATGGCCACGCCGCTTTGGTGGCTTACCGAAGACAGTGCCAACAGCCGCGTGCGGGGGGTAAGCAGGCGCTGAACCGATCGAACCCAGTCTGCCTCCCTGCCGGCCGTGGGGAAGGTGGCGGTGTCCACTGCCACCCCATACAATGCCTTCAGGCGTTCTAAGGGAAAGAGAAGCGCTCCATGCTCGTCCGCCGTGGTCAGGATGCGGTCACCGGCGTGCCATCGGACGCTGGTCAAGGCAAAGTTGATGCCATCGGTGGCGTTGCCAGTCAGCGCCACCGATCGGGCATCGGTCTTAAGCCAGTCTGCCAGCACCTTGCGCGCACGGTCCTGGGCGGCCATCATCTCGAAATACCCATTGGCTCCAGCCACTCCCACACTGGCTCCCGGGCCGGCCGCCATCCACTCGCGGCGCAGGCGTTCCACGGTTTCCGTCACTACCTGCAGGGCGGGACCCAAGGTCCCGCTATTCAGATACGTGACTCCCGCATTGAGCGGGCACTCGGCGCGCCACCGCGCCCAAAACTCAGTCGATTCCCCGCGGTCCTGGTCCACCTTGCCTGTCCCCCGTTTCGTCTCCCCCCGGGTGCGCCGAACCCCCCCGCCTCGTCGACGCAAACCGATATCCTATACGCCGTTAAAGGACGATACCCGCGGGATATCGTTCGCCCACCGCAGGGTCGTACAAACCCACCACGTGGTCGGCCGCCCGCCGCAAGCGGGCGTACACTCTGAGGCATTCGGCGCGGTCTTCGGCGATGCCAGGCGGGTGATCGTAAAGCCAATTGTCGCCGTAAAATACGGCATCGGTAAAGGCGTAGCGCCCGGTTGGCGTCTCGGCCCACACCACCAGGGAACTTCGATGGTGACAGCCCGCCCATGACACCCGGACCCCTGGCGCCACCGCGTCCTCGTCATGGGTCAAGATCAGCCGTTCCGATAAGTCGCTTTCTAAGCGCACCAGAATCGGTGAGGGAATCGCCCGCTCCCTGGCCGCCCGCGCCACCGCCCATTCGGGAGCATGAAAGTCAATCCATCCCCGCCGAGAAAGGTAGAGATACGCGCGAGGAAACTGGTCAAGGTTGCCGACCGCATAGGCTTGAAGCGGCGTCACGATGACGCGCGTTACCCCTTCGGGCTCGACCCCCATCGCCCGCAGCGCGGTCAAGACGCCCCCCGGCGGCCGGTCCTCGAGGTCCGGCAAGAGTCCCCCGTCGTCAGCGGGAGCCCCCGTGTTGATCAGCACGGTTTCCCCCGCCCCCTCCAGAATCACCATCCACAGGGTAAGCGGCAGCGTCTTCCCAAAGCGATCCATCCAAAATACTTCCGGTCCCGGCACCCGCATCTGCCCTACCTTGAGGCAGCGGATTCGCGTGATCAACGGCTAGGCTCTCCCCTCGTGGAAGGCACCCCGCTCACTCCCGCCATCATACCGCGCCCGCTAGGCCACCCAACGACGTACGGCTCATCCGCCTTCGCGGTCCCGCCCTGCGTCTTGTCATTGCCAACCAAGCCGGATTGCCATGCGGGAAGGGATGGCTTCGCCCCAATCGACCCAGGAAAATCCGGGAGCATGCTGCGTAATGGACTGGGCCGGCATCCATTTCCCGTCCCAAAACGCCTCCGCGCGGCGCAGCCGGCGCTCTCCACCCGCCGCGAGCAGCCGACGATGGCTTCCCTGCCATCCGCTCACGGTCAACGTCTCGCTCCCTTGGCTGTCGCGCCCGACCGTCAAGCGCCCCACCGTGCTGATCCGCGTCCCCTGCGGGTCGCTCAGCACCACCGTCTCCAGCGCCGCGGGCAGCCCCATCAGCCGCAAGAGCACCTTCACCAAGGTCTCCGGATTAATGTCGACGCCCTGCACGGGGGTGTTGTCGGGCAAATACCAACTATCAGGATATCCGCCGCGTCCCGGGGCGGCGAGCCGCTGTTGGTAGAGCGCGCTGTGAAAAATCCCCCGGCCGATTTCCGTCCACGGCCAAGACGCGTCATAGGGATCCAACCGCAGGAGGGCGTCGGCAAAGACCATGCCGTTCCACTGCACGGGCCGACCCAACCAGGACACCGTGAAAAACGTCGCGCCAAAAATCGCGATGCTGGCCCAGCGCATAACCGGGCGGTCGGGCTTCTCCCAGACGTATAAAAAGGGCAGGCCGGTCATCGCCCAGTAGCGCGCCGCGTCGAGATATGGACTCTGCCCGGTCAGCTGGTAGCCGGCCAGATAGGCGTCAACGGCGCGCGCGGCGGCCAGAATATCCGGGGCATGGACGGGGCATTCCCACACCTGCGCCGCGCGCGGCACGCGAAAGGCCCGCATGGCCTCCAGCGCCTTCAGGCCGCCCGCGATCATCGCCCGATCGCCCAAGAGCTTTCCCAGCTGAAGCACCGTCTCCGCCTTGGTGGCGGTGATCCCGACCGCCTTGGTTCCTGCCGGGCCCAACGTCTTTTCGGTTTCGGATTGCGGCGCAAAGACCCAGTTGCCGTCGTCGCCCTGTTCGGCCAAGAGCTTACGTGCCGCGGCGTACGCGGTGGACAGCCCCTCGGCGCCCTCCGCGTACAAAAACGCTGGCTCGAATCCGGGGATATGCACGCCCCCGCCTGGCAGCGGATCTTCGGGGTGAAAGCGGGCTCCACCCGCCTGCACAATGGCTTGCAACTGGCTCGCCGTCCGGTCCTGGCGACCCCCGGCGAGCATCTGGGCCAAAAAGGCATAGGCGGGATAATAGCGAGGGGCCCAGCCCAGGACATGTCCCCAGCCTTCCGCGCTTGCATCCCAGAACTGCTCGGCGTAGGCCTCGCGGACCACGGCCCATTCGGTGGCATAGTCAAAGGGTGGCACCATGGCCGACGGCAAGCCGTAGACGGCCGCCCAGTCGTCCAAGGCGGAAAGCACGGACGACGCGGGATGGCGCACGGCCAGGGTCGCCGTGCACTGCAACCGGGTAGCCGGTGCCCAGCGATATGTTTCCGCCAGCTGAGCGTTTTCGCGGGGATGGTAGCGGGCGCCGCCTGGCAGCGCAAGCCCCATCCGGTGGCGCGGAGCCGTCCCGTACCAGGCGTCAGGCGTGGAGTACTGCGCAGCATAGCCGGCATCGTCTCCGTTCCAGGGCTGGCGCTGATCCCACAGCAGGCTCACGACCGTCGACCGCAGGCGAACCGCCATCAGCGGCCAGGTGATCTTGAGCTCGTGGGGACTCATCCTGAGGTGCTCGGGGCCATGGACGTCCAGTTCGCTCGAGGAGGTCTCCTGATCGACCAGCCACTCTAGACCGGGGAAGAGCCCCTCCTCCCGCTGATCCTCCTCCAAGATGACGGTCGGCCCGTCGAGCAGGCAGAGATTGAGCGGCCGGTCGGTCCAGGCCTGATAGTTGATGGTCATCGTGGGCATTGCCGGATCGAGGCGATACGTAACGGCGAGACGCACGGTCGCCGGGGCGGCCGCCGACCAAGCCACCCCGTGGCTCGCTCCTTCGGCGCTGAGTTCGACGGTCAGCCCGTCGGTTCCCGCTTTCACCACCTGAGGGATGAGGGTGACGGCTTGGGGCGCCTGCGCCGACCCGGCGACCAAACGGCCGATGAGGCCACTGCTGCCCCGTCGTACCCAGGTTTCCTGCTCGCGAACGTACAAAAATCCCACGGGGTATCCGTAGGGCTGGCGCGGGCACACCCACCGGATCCCTGCGTTCCGCAGATCGACTCCGTCTTCCACGAGGTTGGCGTCGTTCAGTCCCGCCGGAGGCTCTTGGGTCAGGATCGGCAAATAGTCGGTCAACTCGAGGGCGTCGTCAGCCTCGCCGAGGCGGACCCGCATTTCCCCCAAACCCACGGCCACGACGGGTACTCGCCATTGTCCGACGGCCACTTCCTCCGCGGGGCCGAAGCAGTCGTTGCCCGCCCACGCCATGGTCGGCCAAGGCGGCTGATCCGCCTTCTTATCGGACGCCTTGGCGGCGGCTGGTGAAGCGGCGTCTGCTTCAACCATGCAGCGGACGGTCACCACGGCGCCGACTTCGGCATACGGCACATTGACCGTCAGGCGGACACGCCATCCGTCTCGTAGCGCTTCTAACATGGTCCTTCTCACTCCTTTGGTGGTGGATCGCATCGCTTGGTTAGAGCTTGATCGCCCCGGACGTCGCACCTTGAATGAAATAGCGCATGCCAAACGCCATCAGGACTATCAACGGCACGGCGGAAATCACGTACGCGGCAAACTCGGGCCCCATCTGGCTAATCGTGTACGACGACGTGTACTTCCAAAGTGCCAACGCCACCGGCTGCAGATTCGGCGTATTGATCACCAGCGAGGGCCAGATATAGTCGTTGTAGGTCCCAATCATTTGCAGCACCCCGACCGTCATCAGCATCGGCCAACTCATCGGAATGCCGATATAGCGAAAGACATCCCACTCTTTGGCGCCGTCGACGCGCGCGGATTCGAAGATCTCTTCCGGCACCCCGGCAATATAGCTGCGGACGAGAAAAATTCCCAACACCTGGCCTCCGGAACTCCAAGGCAGAATCAGGGCCAACGGGGTGTTGGCCAGGTGGATATTCGTCACCAGGACATACATGGGAATGAGGGTCAAGATGCCGGGAATCATGATCAGGGCCAAGATGACCAAGAACAAGGCATCGCGTCCGGGGAACTTATGGCGGCCGAACACATATCCGGAAATGGCGGCCAGCGCCATCGTGAACACCGTCGAGGCCAAACAGTAGCCGAGGCTGTCCAAGATGTTGACGCCCACCCCATTCCAAGCGGTGACATAGTTTTGCCAGAGCCAGGGATTGGGCAACGCCCAAAATTTGACCAATACCTGGCCGTAACTCCGAAACGACATAAATAGCGTCAAGATTAAGGGGATAAAGCTGAAAACGACAAACACCGCCAAGGCCAAATGAATGGCCAACTGGTTGCCTGCCGATCGGCCTTGACGGTGAGTCATCGTTCGCGCCTTGACGCCTACGGTCGCTGATTGCGTAGCCATCGCTTCCACTCCTTGGATCCCTGAACCAGGTTGTCGGACTGCCTTAATCGCTGGCACTCGACCGCACGTACTTCATTTGGAGCACAGTCAGCACCAAAATCACTAAAAACATGGACACTGAGATGGCCGACGAATACCCCATCTCGCTGTACTTGGTGGCCGCATAGTACATCTCCAGGCCGGGCACAAAGGTCGACGTCTCCGGCCCGCCGCCCGTCATCACCAGCTGCACGCCAAACGCCTGCAATCCTCCAATGACCGAGGTGACCAGCACAAATCGGAATTGTCCCGTCAACAGGGGAATATGGATGTTCCGAATCAGGGTCTTCAAGGGCGCTCCGTCAACCCGGGCGGCGTCGATGAGTTCGCTCGGGATGGCCAAGAGCCCCGCATAAAAGACCAAGATGGCGATGACGTTGGTAAACGGAAACCCCATAAAGATGAGGGCGGCGAGCGCCAGGTGGGGATTGCCGAGCCAGTTGTGGGCGAGCGCGCCGAATCCCAGCGCGCGCAGGGTTTCATTCAAGAGGCCGACGTTGGGCTCGTAGATGTTCTCCCAAATCAACAGGCCGGCCACGGCCGGAATCACTAACGGCACGATGAACAGCACGCGATAGACATACTGCCAGCGCGACGACCGCAGATGAAACATGAGCTCGGCGACCAGCAGGGGAATGCCGATGCCGCCGAGGGTGATCCCGAAGAAAATCATGATCAGGATGTGCGGAATTCCCGCCAGCAAAAACGGGTCCTGGGCCATTTTGGCGAAGTTGTGAAAGCCCACGAAATACGATTGTGCGCCCGGATTCCATCGGTACAGCGAATGATACAGCCCGGAGACGGCGGGATAGTAGTTAAACAGCAAGAGCAGCGCAAAGGTGGGCAGGAGCATGATGTACGAGGTCCGATGCTTAAGGATGGTGCCCACCCAGGCCTGGGCAACGGAGGATCGCTGGTACTGACGCCAGGCCAGTCCAATGATGGCCAACACCACGAGCCCCACCGCCGCCATCATGATTTTGCCGGTCAGCTTGCCCTGGGCATAGACGGCCATGGCTTGGGGCACCGCCACCAGATAGGCGGCGTGATTTTGTGACCCGGCCGCAAGCAGCGCGCCCGAGGCCGATAGCGCGACGCTGGTATTCGGCTGCCCGGTATTGAGCTGCCAGAGCAAGCCGCCGTGCTGATTGAAAAGAGCGATCAGGTCGGAGTTGTTGGTGGCCGCCGCCACCTCGCGGGCGTGGGCGCTGACGGCGACGCCGTTGACTTGATGCCCGAAATCATGGCGCCAGAGCAGCTTTCCATGGCCTTGGAGCAGCGAGAGATGATGATCTTGTGAGCCGACCGCCGCATAGTGGCCATGGGGGCTGATGGCCACCGCGTTGATCAGGCCCTGGGTCACATAGGACCACACGTTTTTGCCCGCCGGGGTGACGGCATAGGCGGTGTCGTTGGAGCCCCCAACCAGGAACAGGGAACCCGACGCCGTGGTCGCCAACGATACCCCCCCGGCGGGCAGATTGACCTGGCGGACCGAATGGCCGCTTCGGGAATATTCGTCGAGCAGGGGCACAATCGGGTACGTTACCGCGACCAACCGGGCGCCGTGGGTCACCGCCAGTCCCGCGGGACTCGTCATCAAGCTCCGGCGCCAGAGCAAGTGGCCGCTTCGGGTAAAGAGAAAAAGGTTGTTGTCCTGATCGGCCATGGCGACGTACCGCCCGCCGGGACTGACCGCTACCAGCGCCACGGAATTATGGGCCCGGTATTGCCATTGCACCTTGCCCCCGGGAGTCAGCACCGAGAGCACGTTATCCCGCGAGCCTACCGCCACGTAGCGGCCGGAGAGCGGCGTGGCCACCGAGTAAATCACATCATGCGCGCGAAATACCGCCATCGGCGCCGGCGCCCTCGCCATGACGGGCATCAGCCACACCAAGCCTCCCAGCACCATCCCAATCAAGATGGCCATCCAGCGCAAACAGGGGGTTCGCATAGGTTGACGTTGCCTCCATTTCTGCCGAACCTTAGGGGTGTTGCAAACCCGTAGGGTAGCGAGGGAGGAACCTTCAAGGTCCTCCCTCGCGCCACCCCACGCCTAGCCGTGTTTGACTGGCGGCACAGGCTTCTTTTGTGGTGTCTTGAGATCGGCGGGCGTCATGAGGGCCACGTTTTCCAACGCGGGGACGAAGTACTTCTTGATATTGGCCTCGCTCGCGCGTGCGTAGGCCTTGGTCGACATATGCCCGGAGAGATATTTCTGCGCTAAAGCCACCCAGGCCACGACGCTCGGTTGGTAGTCGCCGAGGCCGCGAGCAATACTTGCCGCTGTGGTGGGCTTGCCTTCAGAGTCGCCGATGTATTTGACGGAGGCGAATTCCTTCCCCAGCTTGCCGGGAATGCTGACGCCCTTGATGGCCACCGGGGTAACCGCCCCGTTGGGCGACTTCAGCGCCGCCTCCTGGGCGACCCGCTGGCCGGCGGGACTCGTCAGCCACATCATGAAGTTCATGTCGAGCGCGGTCTGTTTGGGATTTTTGTTCACAAATCCCTGGAATCCAATCGGCAGCGAGATGGTGCGGGCGGGCGCTTCGACGTACGGGCCCTGCATTGACGGCATGTTGAAGAAGCCATAAGGGAAAGACTTGAAGGCAGTGCCCTTCTTGCCCGTGAAGAGCGAATTCTTTAGGTCTTTGGGAAACGCCGAAATGGTCCAGGTGCCGGTTACTTCGGTGGCGGCTTTTTGGCTCAAAAACAGGCTGTCGGATTGCGTGTCGCCGACCCCGACGAATCCCGGTTCGGCATACGAGAAGATCGTGCGGAGATTGCGGTCGACCGCCATCCATTTTGGACTGGCCACATTATACGAGGGGCGTTTAGCTTGTTGGATCAGCCGCCACTGCCGCACCGGGTTGACGATGACTTGGGTCGAGTTGTCGTTGTTGGGATTCTTAGGGTTGTAATGCCACTTTTTGTTGATGCTGGCCACGTAGTTGTAGTCCCCAGGTCTCGAAACGGCGTCCCGCACGCTGCTGCGCACGTATTGGTCGGGGTAGATCCGCATCAGCCAGCCGCCCTTGTCGCCCCAGAGGCTATTGTAATTGCCGCCAATGGCGAAGGGAATCGTGCCGGATTTCTTCAGTTTCTTGAAATCGGTGATGAGTTGTTTAAAGGTCGTCGGTGTCTTGTAGATGCCCGCCTTATGCCACAGCGCCTTGTTGTACATCCAAATCACCTGAATGACTTGGTAGTTCAAATCGTAGAGTTTCCCGTTGCCCGGATACCCGGTGTAGGGGTTGTAGCCGATGAGATTCCAATTGAAGTTGTCCAGCCACAAATTATGGGTGTACGGGTCTTTATGAAAGAGCCAGGGCTGAAAGTTGACGAATTTGCCTTCCGCCTGCAGTTGCGCCACCGTGTTGTTGGTGACCAAGTCAGCCGTAGGATGCCCCGCCGAAAACTGCGCCGTCAGCCACGTACTGTAGGTGGACGGATTTTGCCACTGGATATTCACCTTGACTCCGGGCTCGATGCGTTCGTAGGCCTTGGCGATCGCATGCCAGCCCTGTCCCGGCGTACCTCCAAAATCCACGTTGATGGTGCCATGAAACTGGGGCAGCTTCTGCCCCTTGACGGCAGCGGGACGTACACCCTGCGGCCATCCGGCACCGAGCGCCCCCATGCCCCCCAACAGAGCGGCAATGCCCACTCCCACCATCACAGAACTCCGCATTACGCTTACCTCCTCTTGTTTAGACCGTTTCATCATCAGGACGCATAAACTTTCATAACCGAGAACTGCGTATCGACATAAAGAAATAATTCGCTATCCGATTTCAAATTCCTGCTACTTGTCGTCGACACTGCGAATTCTCTGTAATGTATCGCTATCGTCAGATTTCGACGCATGCCAAGGCTGCCTCCCAAGACTTGACCAAGCCCTCGCGGATCTCGGCAGCTGGGTTTTCCAGCGAGGGAAATACCCCGGCGGTCGAGAAGCTACCAGGTCAGTGCTCAAGGGGGACGTTCGGAGCCATCGGTAATCTCAGCGCTTGTCGGTAGGGCGACGCAAAGACGTCTCGATCAGCTACACGTTTGCGCGCCGCAGTCTGGGACCGATGCCTGTAGATGTGTCGAAGGCAGTTCGGTTAGGCTGGGTTGACGGCAGAGACCAAAACTCCCGAATCTAAATCCCTTCATGCTTCAGAGCTGGCAGTGGGCGAAAAAGGTATATGCCACCTCTGTGAATCTCGTTAGCATAGCCGACATCTCGCATTATCGAAACAAACGATTGCGGGGGGAACGTCGTCGTAGCCACCCATTGCACTTCTTGAGATGCAAGAAGTGCCGCAAACCGCTTGACAATGGTTGCATCGCTCTTAGCAGGCGGCCATCCAGTAGCTGCCATCTCCTCAACCAACCAATTCTTGGCCCATGGCAATGGTACTGGACCGAGGTAGCCAGAGGCATTTCGGAAGTAAAACTTGGTTGCTATCTGTGCACCCATCTCGTTCCCATTGATATAGTAAGGAAATATCAATCCTACTGAATTACGCGCGATATACTTTTTGTACGTTGACGATTTCCGAAAAAAAGCTGGAACTGGCGGATTTGTCAACCACAAACTTGGAACTCCTAGCGCATTAGGTAGAATAGGAACAATAATAAGCATTCCTAAGACAAGGCGTTTCAGATGTTTTGGTGGCAATTTCAAATCGCTTAGCCCTTTGGCGACAATAATCGATGCATAAATGAATCCAAATAACATGAATCTTGAAGGTAACAAGTCCTTTATTAACGGGACCCAAGAGAATAACCGCCAAGCTCCCGGAAATAATGGTATGCCGTCAAGCCGTACAACATCACCCATCGACAAAAGCACAACAATGCCCAAGTTTATAGCGCATACCTTCATCCATCTATCTCTGAACCAATTGTTCACAGAACTCGCTACCAAAAAGACAATCATGGGAAGACCCATATATCCTCCCCACTCAGCCAAATCCCCAGAGAAATTTTGAGTGAGAGAAATTAGGTGCTGACCACCAAGGGAAATCGCTGTAGGAATTATAAAGTTGAGCACATCAATACCAAAATAATAGGGATCGGAAGGAGGATGATGAAATGGTATTTTGTGCCGCATTTCAACCAATACTGGTACAAGGCATATCCCGCTAGCTATCCACGGCGCTACAAATGCTGGAATCACTTTTTTGATAACTGCCCATCCCGCCGGCTGAACAATTGACGTAACGAAGGCGAACATCCCACTGAAGAGAGCTAGCGCGGCATAAATCTCCTCCGAGATAAGAAATTGAAACACTAACATTAGGGTGAGGGCTCCACCCAACATCCATCTCCGAAGAGTAGGACCATTATTCACCTTTTCCTCAAAAAGCTGAGCCCCTATCAATATCATAAAAGCCATGGGAGCAATGGTAGTCAAATTGATATGGCCCAAAGTTTGCTGAGCTAATTCGTAACTCGAATATCCATATATATACCCACCAATAACACTTGCGAAAGTATTTTTAAAAAACCGTTTTAGAATCAAGTACATGCCAAAAGGGGCCAGAACCATATCAAGCAACGTAATTGTATTGAAGCTGGCTACTGGTCCGAATACCTGGGTTAAAGGCCAAAATAGCACGGACAAAACGGGAATTGAGGTAGTCCACATTAGATTTTCGCCGGTAGGGGCCCATACAAACTTAGTGATCACGGCATGGATTCCATGCCCTAAGGCATATGGCCACCAGGCCAGCCACCAAAGAAAACTTACCGAATCGGCATTAGAACCCAGCCACCAGCTGGTGAAATGTCTCGCAACAAGATGCCCAAACAATCCAAACGCCGTCAACACATATAAACACAAGACCACTATTGTGGATCTTCTTGTTCGAACCGTTTTAGCGATCATTGGTGTTCTTTCTTTTGCGACTTAGCCACGTGCTAATCTTTGCTCGAGAGAACTTTCTGGCCCATAACCACCGAAATACTTTGGTATATCGCCAACTTCTTGAGCGCTCCATATGTTGGAGTCTTTGATGCATCGCTTGATACTTATTATCAGCGCTTCTTACAGCATACTGAAGACCTGTCAAAGCACGCCCGTACAACAGATTCCTTCGCTGCATTTGTTGTATTACTGCACCCAGTCGGCGGATCTCTTCACCAGACTCATTCAACTCCTGTTGGATAGCTTCTTTAACCCTAACCTTTTCTTGGAGCTCCGCAATTTGGGCGTAAGTCTCACGGAGGCTGTCTTGGCATCTGTCAACCTGAACTTTCAGGTTTGTAATCTGTTCTTTCAGATCTGTATTCGCTTTGGCTAGTTGATCAGCTCTCAATTCGGCCGGGCGAATAAATCGATCATGTACACAAGGTGGGACCTGGAAAAGACTTGAATATCTATCGCGCTCCTCTTCGACTGTGTAAAATCGATTAAGACCATCAAAGTACAGAAACGTATAACCTGCAGCCGTCATTATATCTTCCCATTCCTCATGGCACGGGATCGGCGTATTGGGTAGTGTGGCTTCAATTATGACTATCTTGGGGCGAAATAGGCGCCAGTCGCCTCCGACAAGCACATCACGTTCGGCGCCTTCGACGTCAATTTTGAGGAAATCTATGGAAACATCGTGGGCGTACGAAGCACAGATTTCTCCTAAGGTCATCAATGGAACCTCATATTCGACAAAATCCACATTTAAACCACTTTCATCACTGATAGTAGACAGTCTCGATAGTTCGAAATCAACGACTTCCCGAAAGTTAACTTGGCCCTTCCTCTTCCCAACGGCAACATTGAGATTAAGATCCCTTTGTCGGGCTTTAACAAGCCTGTTAAAAAACCGAATATTTGGTTCGACATTAATACCATGCCATCCCTTATCGTAAAAGTGCTTAGTCACGGAATCGATTTCAGGATCCCAGGCTCCTATATCAATATAAAATCCTGGTTCGTCGCCGCTGAAGATTCGATTCAGCATCACATCTTCAAAGTTTTGAGCAAACGTCACCAACTTTGCGCCCCCCCCAGGACTATCTGGCTAGCTTTAGAATCCTCTTCGAAGTCCACAACGCAACCCGTGTTAACCAGCCCGGCAAAGGCAAATACCTCATGATAATTAACGATAAACTATTTTTCTCCGCCAAGGAAAGTCGGCTATGAGCGTCAACAAGCTTAGCAAAGGGATTATCATACTCGAGCATGATGCGCTTATTAATGGAGGAGGTCCGTCCACCAAAAGCCACCGAACATTCCCTGAGCACCGAATCCTGAACATCTTCTTCGACTTCGTATCTGATTTCACGTTTATCGCTGATGTCCCTTAGTACGGTGGGCCTGTGGGTGTACTCCCATTCCTCTCCGGAAATCATCCTCAACGCGGCAAAATAACGGTGGCCATGAAGATAATTTAGAAAAGAGAACAGTCGGGGTCTTTCCAAGAGAGACCGCGAAGCCAAATAAGTTCCCCATACCTCATGTCTATCATCAAGATGTCGCGCAGCAGAGAAGTAGTCGCGGAATTCCTGTCCTTTTTTGTCCTTGTGTTTTAGAACATAATCACTAATTGCAAACCTTGCCTGCGGTTTATCTTCCAATATTCGGACCAACATGCTGATGTGGTCCCGATCCCACAACTCACCCTCGTTCATCACGATTATGGCATCCGGCAATGGTAAATCATGGATAGATTCTCCGATGAGATGGCCCAAAGAAATACGCGCATTTCTCGTATACATCGCCAGGTATCGAACATCACCAATGACCTGACTGTTCTTCACAATTTGCTCGACCGTTCTTTTTTCACCTTCACTACACGATGAATCCAGCATGATATGGACTCGGCAATTCCGATATCGTTGAATGCCCACATTCAACAGCAGGCTCTTGAGCTTATATGGTGAAAGATCGTATATTGGAATTATTACATGTACCACACGTTCTTGTGTTGTGGCAAGTAATTTGTTTTCCTGGGCTTGAACTCTAGACCCATGCGAAGAAAGGATCTGACGCAACTGATGTTTGAGTTCGAATTGTTGTCGAAAGATGTCACGGGCCTTTAGAGCCAATCTTCTTGCTTTCTCTGGATTTTCCACAATCCACGAATAGTGATTGAGAATCTGTCTGGCCAAATTTTTCGTATCGTCGGTCGGAGAAACATATAACAGCGAGTCTCCGAAATTGTCTTGAGCAAAGCGATTGTCATCACAAATCACAACGGCTCCAGCAGCAATACTTTCAAATAATCGGTTGGACATAAGGCCTGACTGGAGGTGCGCAGGTGACGAAAGAACTAAAGATATGCCGCACTCGGAGATCCTGCGAATCAAAGATACTCCATCAAAAGGGATTGGTCCTTGATAACACTTAAATCCTGCCCAGACCTCGACTCCCCGAACAGTCTTTGGACCATAAATCCTAACGATATCTCTATCATCCAAGTAGCGTAAAACCTCATGATGCCTGCCTTTCGAGCGATCAATCCGTTCCCAATTGATTCCGGCGTAAAATATCTTAGGATGTTTCGGCCATAATGACTCATCCTCGATGGATAGGCCTACGGTATGATTAAGAAAAGGCAACGGCAGATTGATATCACGGCGATGCCAAGCAACGCGCAAGAGATGGTCATCGGCCCATGTTGAACCACACGACAAAAAATCATCATGGGATAGCAGGTTCTCAGAAAATCGTTCGTATCCCCAATCGAAATAGAATCGCAGGGGGTTCCATAAAGCCACGTAAGAATATGCCGGATAGCATTTTGGGGATTCAAAATGTAGGTGAATAACGAATTCTACTTCCCCTGATTGAAGAGGCAGCAACGGATTATCGACATGATAACCGTTTCTGTCAAGTTCAACAACCTGAACTCCCAATTCCTGAGCAGCCATCTTAATGCGTTGAATATTCTCGTGCTCGGCAGTCGCTTGGTTGGGCCAAAGACGCACAATACCAATCTTCGTCATTACTCTCTCCACTCTTACCCTCGATGACCGTCAGTCAAGAAATAGTCCAGACAACGTTGAATCCCTGTTTTCAGCGAAGTCGTCGCCTGAAATCCTAGGTCTCGTTGTTTCTTCGTATCGCCGCCTCTGGCGAAGACTCCTTCTGGCTTTTCGGACAATCCAACTATTCTCGGATCGTAGCCGAAAATGTTGGCTGCTGTACTCGCCAATTCGCGAAAAGACGTCAACAAACCGGTCGACAAATTAACCGCATCTGCGTTGTCAATCCGGTCTATGGTATCCAAAATTCCAGTGACGCAATCTTCGATATAGATAAAGTCGCGCATTTGCTGTCCTGTTCCCCACACGAACACTTCATCCTTGCCCTTATCGTCTATTATCCTCTGACAAATAGCTGGAAATGGATAGCTAAGATCCTGATCCTCGCCATAACCAGAAAACGGACGATAAACTACACTTCGAATCTCATATTTTTCGTAAGCGAGCCTAGCCAAATATTCCCCAGTTAGCTTTGACCACCCATACGTAAGGTCCGGCATGCCAATATCTTCCGAAAACGTAATCATGTCTTCGATTAATAATTGAAAAGCCTCCTTGCGTTGAAATCGAACCGGATATGCAGCGCTCGAACTAAAATAGACGACTTTTCCCGGGCGCACCTTGGTAACCCAGTTCCACAGCGAGGCGTCGATCGCCAAATCTGTCGCTACCCCTAGTGGGTCGTTTTCTATCATCAGTCGTCCACCAACTATGGCCGCAAGATGGAACACATAGTCGAACTGTTCGTTCGTGTTTTGAAAGTATTCGCGACAATCTTGCTGCACAAACTGAAACCTTGCATTATCGTTAGGACTGAACAACGGCCAGTTAGAAGGATGGATCCCTCCCGTATATGGAACAATTGGATCTACGCATACGACCTCATAACCACCAGCCAGCAATCGTCTGCATAAATGCCGCCCGACGAAGCCACTTCCTCCGGTTACCAATGCTCTCATCGTCTCACCCTCCAAACTTAGATGCTAATCACAGTATCATGTTCTGCCAATCACGAACCTATTTTTCGATAAAAATCCCAATGGGCTCTGGCCATTGACTCTCTTGTTAAAAAGTTCAAATCACCTCGTGAAAACTCCCCTGTAGAAGTGTTATCCACCACAGAAAACATCAATTCAGATAGTGATTCGACTTCCATGTCTGTCCATAAAAACACTCTGGAATCCTGCTTTACGCTTGTAATCCAACCGGTACAACTGGCGACAATTGGCAAACCGGCTACAAAAGCGTTCAATGTCCCGATTCCAAAACCTTCATACCAAGAAGGTTGCACATAGATATCAGCCGCCTGATATAAGCGTGCAATTGTTATCTCATCCACGTAACCTGGCATAACCAGACGCTCGGGATGCCTAACCGAAGCTACTGCTTTTTCGAAATCCTCGTCCTTCCATCCCAACATTCCTGCTAGGATCAATTGATGCGGAATCCGGTAGCGGTCGACCGTCATATCAAACGCACGAACTAGGCTTCCCAAGTTTTTCCGGGGTTCGATCGTTCCTACGTGGAGAATGTATGGCCGATCGCTTTGTCGCGCTTCGACACTCCAGTTCGATCGCAACGAGCTATCACATGCAACTGGGATGATCGCAACTGGGCAACTCGCGTCGGGGAAATAGCACAACAATTCTTTGGATATTTCCTCCGTTGGAACGATGATGCCATCCGCAACTCGAACGCTAATCGGAACCATTTTCATCAAATATTCCCTAACCTCCTTTCGAACCCAGCCTGGATGCTTAAGGTATCCAAAGTCGTGAATCGTGACCACTCGCCTAAACTTACCAAACCTGGGCAATGCATATGCAGGGCCATGAAACAACGATCCACCTGAACGGGTCATTGCCCAAGGAAGGCTCGTTTGAAGCCAGGGCAACCCCGGGAATTTCGGCAAGATCACTGCGTTATGTTTGGTTGCTCGATCAGAAAACAATATGACTCCTTCTGCCTCATTCCTCTCCTCAATACCGCTAACCAAGCTTTCCAAGTAGAACGGTATACCAGTCTTCGGCCCAGGCAACCCGAGAATTCGGATATCAATTCCGACCCTCAAATGCTTGCAACCCCTTTAAACGACATCCTACACTTCGCGCGTGTCAAACGCGAGGTTTTGAAGCGCTGGCGACTGACCGAAAGTTCTTGGCAGCGAGCAGTATATCAAAGACATATGTTCCGATCGCTCCGGCGGTTTCATTGGCACGACAAATTCGTTACCAGTAGATGCCAAGCGTGCACCTCACCATGCTTTCACGGTCAATAACGGAAGCGCCTTGCTCACCATTTGCACGAAGCATCATAAGAATCCGACGTGCCCAATCCGTCGGTGTTGCAGACGTTCCGACCAGTGATCTTTCCGGCAGCACTTCGCCCATACCGCCCACATCTCGCGCCACAACAATTCGGCCAGCTCTCACCGCCTCCAACAACGCATACGGCATGCCTTCCTTTACCGACGTCAACGCGAACACCCGCATCTTTGCCAACCATTCGACAACATTCTCCTGAAATCCTGCAAATGTGGTGATGTCATTAATCCCTAGCTCTTGCGAAAGCTGTTCGAGCTGTGGTCGCAATGGGCCGTCGCCTACCAAGATCAAACGTACGGCGGGCACTTCCTTGCGCACTGCGGCCACCGCCTTCAAGAGCACATCCAGGGCCTTTTCCTCCGTAAAGCGAGCAATGGTGCCGATGACGGGATCTTCCGGAAGCGGGATGGGTTCGGGAAACGGGTCGATGCCGTTCGGAATGTGCACCAGTCGGGTGCGCTTTGCGCTCCGGTGGCGCTGCAACTCTTGCAAGTCGCGGTTCGACACCAAAATCGTGGCCTTGGCCAACGGCAAGAGGCTGAGCTCGATCTTCCGGTACAGCGCCTGCTTCCACTTGGGCATGCGCTCGTTCAGATAGACGAGTCCGTGAATGGTGTACACGACGGGTATCGCACTCTTTCTGAGCGCCAGTCGCACGAGCGTTCCCGCTTTGGAGCTGTGCGCGTGGACCACGTCGGGATGAAGTGCTTCGATTTGCTGTCGGAGGTGGTGCAGCGTCCGCAGATCTCGCCACGGGCGAATGGCCCGGGTTAGCGTGGGCACCTGCTGACAGCGAATCTGTTGAGCCTCCAAACGGGTCGTGAGCCTCCCCTCTTCGCCGTACAGGACATTGACTTCATGGCCCAAGGCCTTAAGCCCACAGGAAAGGTCATAGACATGGCGCTGTGCTCCACCCCAGTCTGCTGACGTAATGACTTGGACGATCTTCATGGTGCCATCCCCTGCTCCACCGCGCGTACCAGGGGTCTCAGGGTGAGCGTCCATGCATGATCCTGAACAAACGTCTCCCAGGCAGCTTGCGGCCACGAGGGAGGCGTCGCCAATCCTTGCACGATTCCCCTGGCCAAGCCCTGATCATCTTTGGCGGCTAAAAGTACTGGCGTTGGATCGATGCCTTCCGCACCAAGGGCGGTAGCCACGACGGGCAGATGGTAAAACAGCGCCTCCATGATTTTGGTCTTCATCCCCGCTCCCACATACACCGGCGCCACCGCCACCGCGGCGCGCTGATACCAGTCGCCCAAGTCGTCAACCTCGCCGATCCACTCGACGCCAGGAACTCCGGTTGGCAAGGGATTGGGGCCGCGGCCTACGACCCAGAGTCGGGCGGCCGGATTTGCGTGTTGCACGTGGGGCCACACGCGCTTTGTGAAATGGCGGATTCCGGCCTGATTCGGATAATAGTGCCAATTCCCCACCGCTATCACCTGATTCGGCTCAGGTCGCCGATCGCCTTTTACCGGGGTCCAGTACCCGTTGGGGGCCACGATCACGTGCAGGGTGTGATCGGGGTCGATGGCCTCCCGGTCGTGGTCTGATACCACGGTCGTTGCATAGCGGGTGGCAATGTCACGTTCTGCTTGGTGGGCTCTGCGCGCCTCGATGCGCCAGAGCCCACCGCGTCTTCGGTAATACAGCGCCAGCGAGTCGGTGAGGTCCACCACCACGTGTTCAGGCGGAAGTTGCGAATCCAGCCAAGCCGTGGTTTTGAGCTGGTAAAAGAGTACGCGATGATGCTTGGCGGCCACTTGGGTTATGGTTTGCCGCAGGGCTGCATCCATTCTCAGCGCCACCGTCGACGGCAACCGGGGATATTGTGCCAGGCTGCGCACGCGCTTGGTCACGGGCAGGGCCACCGCATCGACGCCCGCGATGGCGGGACGCGTAGGACCGGGCTGGCCGAGCAGGGTGACCCGGTGGGTCGCGGCGAGCGTGCGCACGATGGCGTCTAGTCGAACGTGATCGCCTTGATGGGCCGGCCAGGGCCACTGTTCGCTGACTACGAGGACGTTCATGAGCGGAACCATGCACGCTTGCGCACGGGTTGAGCCAGCACCCAGGCGTATCCCTGGTCCGTGCCCTCCGCCGTGCGGCTCCAGGAGAATGCCGCGGCCCGCTTCCCCCCGTTTTCGATGCAGTCCATTCGAAATTCCGCATCGGATGCCAGGCGGTCGATGGCCAGGGCCGCGGCGACGTCGTCATGCGGATCAACCAAAATCGCCGCATCGCCCGCCACCTCGGGAATCGCCGTGCGATTGCTGGCAATCACGGGACACCCTAGCGCCATCGCCTCCAGGACCGGCAGGCCAAATCCTTCGTACAAGCTGAGATAGATGAGCCCCAAGGCCCTTCGGTAGCAGTCTACCAGGTCGCCGTCGGCGACCATGGAGGACAGCTTTACGACCCCCTCCATTCCCAGCGAACGCACCATTTGCCTTGCCTGGGGCATTGCTGCCGGCTCCAAGCCCACCACGTAAAGCTGCACATTGGAGACCGTCCGACGAGCAAACGCGGCCAGCACCCCCGCAAGATTCTTCCGGGGGTCCAGGGCGCCAAGGGCAAGGAAATACGGTTCCTTGGCGTAATACGGCGAATTTCCGGCGGTCTTGGCGGCGAGACGGGTTACGCGCACGCGATCGGCGTCGACACCCAGTGTCTCCATCATATCTTGCCGTGCATGCTCAGAGACGGTAAAAATTAGGGCGCTGGTTCGAATCAAGCGCTGCAACGCATTCATCCGGTAAAAACGGCTCACGTGATGACGCCAGGGAATCTCCGCAGGAAAGTCCCGTCCGCGATGCCACTCGATGACATCATGCACCGTGAGCACCATCGCCCCCGACCAGCTCAGAGGGCCAATATTCGCCGTGCCGTGAATCACCGTCGCCCCATCGGCTCGGGCCGCCCGCGGCCACGCCACCTGCTCCCAGACCGCAAAGGGCCGCGCTGCCAGCAAGCGCACGGGATACGCCGAACGAAACTCGCGAACCACCTCGGGATCGGCGCAAGCGTCGCCGTAAAGGACGACGTCATAGCCTCGAGGAATATCCGCCAGGGCTTGAAACACCCGGTAGACGTACTCCCCGATGCCCCGGCGGGGCGAGCGGAGTCCGTAGCGCGCGTCGACGGCCACCACCGGCCGGCTCACGGAGCCTCTCGATCCCACGTATGGGGAAGCGCCAAGAGCCCCACCGTGTGCCCGAGCGCCTGAATCTGAAACGCGGCCAGGGGCTGCCAGAGCTGAAGCCGCCGCCCTTCCCCATTCAGCAACGCACCGTCGATCTCATAGCGGCCGCTGGCCAGCCATAACTCGGGAATCGTGAGCCGAATCGTTTGCCTGCCAGGCGAAAACGTCAACGGGCTCCCGTCGCGCAGACTCGACACGCCTAAGATCTCCAGGCCGTCCGGCCGACGAATCGTGATCTCTACGTGACCCGTCCACGCCATCGCCGAGGCGTTGTTCCAGCGCGTGGCGATGGTAATCCGCGATCCGGAGGCGACCCGTTCCCGGGAAGTGCCGTCTTCCGTAATCCCCGCCTCGAGCAATTCCACCGGGGCCGCGTCGCTGCCGGCCAATTTTACCTCGCCGTCTTCGCCGGCCAGCCCAGCCTGACCGAGCAGGCTCTCGCGGTAGGCCAGCACCACGTCCCGGGGCGCTCCCTGTGCGCGCATCACCCCTTTGTCGATCCAGATGGCGCGGTCCATCAGGCGCTCGATGCTGTCCAAGCTGTGCGATACAAGGAGAATGCTGACGCCTTCGCGTTTCATGCGGAAAATGCGGTCCATGCATTTTTGCTGAAACGCCTCGTCGCCCACGGCGAGCACCTCGTCGACGATGAGGATCTCGGGGTCGACGGCGGTGGCCACGGAAAATCCCAGGCGCGCGTTCATCCCCGACGAATAGTACTTGACCGGTGTATCCATGAAATCGGGGATCTCCGCAAAGTCGATGATGGAATCCATCTTGGCTTCAATCTCACGCCGCCGAACGCCTAAAATCGAGGCGTTGAGAATCACGTTCTCGCGCCCGGTGAAATCGGGATGAAAGCCCGCGCCAAGCTCAATCAGCGCGGAAACCCGACCGGAGACGTCAATCGCTCCCTGGGTGGGGAGCATGGTCCGGCTCAGAATCTTGAGCAAGGTGCTCTTGCCGGAGCCGTTTTGGCCGATGATGCCGAAACTGAGCCCCTGATCCATCACCAAGTTGATATCCCGCAGCGCCCAAAACGGCCGCACTTCCGTGCGGGGCCGGCGCCGGGGAACCATTTGCCAAAGCAGATTGCCCACGCTGTCAGGGCGGTCGTGGCGGAGTTGAAATTGTTTCCAGACGTGCTCGACGAGGACGTGGGCCACGGCTACATCACCTCGGAAAAGAGCGGCTCCACGCGTTTAAAGAGCGTGAGCCCTCCGACAAAGACGAGCCCGGCCCACATGGCCGCCGTCCACAAGAAGATGGGCTCGGTAAGATATCCCGTGTAAATGAGGTCTCGCTCGGCCTGTAAAATGCCCCCCATGGGATTCATCAGCACGATGTCCTGAATCAACGGCTTGGCAGTCGCAATCGAATACATGACGGGCGCAAAATACATCCACACCAAGATCAACAGCCCAATCAGCTGATTCATGTCCCGGTAGAGCACGTTGAGCGCGGCCAACATATACGCGATGCCGAAGGTGAAGACGAGCTGCAGGCCCAACAGGGGAAGCACCCAAAGCGCCGTCCAGTGCACGGGCACGTGATAGATGAGGATGAAAATGATCAGAATCACCAGCGAAAACAGGAAGTCAATCGTCCGCGCCAGCACCGACGCGGTCGGCAGAACGACGCGCGGAAAATAGAGCTTGGCCAGCAGAGCCGCGTTGCCGCTGATGCTGACCGTGGCCGACATCAGGCTGTTGGCGAAAAAGTTCCAAAACGTGATCCCGGTCAGCAAGAAGACGGGATACGGAATGGGTTTAGACGAGGCGTGAAAGATCACGCCGAACACAAAGCCATAAATCGCGGCAATCACCAAGGGATTGATGAGCGCCCAATAGAGGCCGAGCAACGACCGCTTGTACCGCGTTTCCACGTCGCGCACCGCAAGATTGCGCATGAGTTCCAGCCAGCGGGCGAGATCGCGGGCACGGTGCAGGACGCGCCCCGCCCTTGGCTGCTTTGGCACCGCCGGATCCATCTTCAGCGCGTTCATGGCGTCACCCCCTTGGTTACCGCAGCCGGATGCACGATGGCAAAGGCGCTCACGCCACCCTTTTGATAGAGGACTTTTTGGGTCCGACCCAGGCGGTGAATCCAGGCGGTGAGCAGTGCCGGCGGCGTGTTGTCGGTGGTATAGGCGGTATCCGTCACCACCACCGTGCCCCGTTTGAGCGGAATCGTGCCCAACTGATTGGTGTCGTAGAGCGCGGCCCGGTTGGCAAGGTGCGGCATGATAAAGTTTTGCGCAACCACCGGCCGATGGGCGGGGACGCGTGCGGCGGCGGCGGCCAACGCCGCCGCATTCGGCGGCGCGCTCCGCCACGTCGTCTCGTGCAGGTGCAAAAGCGTCACCAGCAAAAAGACCGCCGGGATCAAGCCGCGCCAGCGCATCTTCCAGCTGGGCCGCCAGGTGACGCGCCGGGCAAGGAAGAGCGCGGTCAGCAAGAGTCCCGGAACCATGGCCAGGCTGTACTGGTCAAAGGGCGACGTCAGACCGGGGTTTCCGCTGAGCCCATTGTACTCCGCGACCAAGAGCGGTCCCGCGAGCCAGCTGAGATCGCGCAAGCGTCCCCTGAAGAGCCAAAAGGCACCGACCGGCCCGCCTACCCAGACCAGGTATTCCCAGGGCCTTAGCGCCTCCAGCCAGCCGAGCAGCCGCCACGGTTGGCCGGAGAGGGTCTTCAGCGCGGCCTGCGGGGTGGCGCCAAAGGCCCGATAATAGGGAAGCCAATAGCTTTGATGCGTCCAATGGGGAATGATCCATTCCGTGCTCACCATGAGCCATGCCGCCGCGGCCAAGGCCGCCAAGAGGCCGGCCGCGATGAGGTCCCGCCGGCCCGGGCTTACTGCCAAGGCGATGCCGAGGCCCACCACGGCCAGCGCCATCGCCGCCACGTCCCCGCTGATGAGCGCTCCCGCCAGCGCCAGCGCATAGGCCCCCCATCGCCGGCAGAGCGCAAAGTGGACCGCCGCAAAGAGTAGCGGTATCCCGAGGACCACCGGATGAAAGTCGTCGAGATTGGCCGCCCACAAAATGGGATTGGCCAAATAGACGAGGCCCAGGACGTGGCGCGTTCGCGCGGGCATTTCGAGATCGGCGCCAATGCGGTCTATGAAATAGTAGCCCATGCCAAGGCTAAACGCCTGCAGCACCAACAGAAAACCCACGCCGCCCAGGTGATACAGCGGCGCCAGCGCCCACAGGATAAACCCTCCTGACTGGGCGACTATCGGCAGACCGGTGACGCTCGAGGGAGCCAAGAGGCCATGATGCCAGATCGCCCACAGCCCCTGGCCATAAAGCCCCAGATCCCATCCGGTGGCGAGCCAGGTCTGATAGCGCAAGGCGGACAGCGAGGCGAGCACGGCCGTATAGAGCAGCACCCACACCCAGCGACTCAGCAGGTCGGTGCGCACCAAGGAGCCTAGTTCGGCCGACGGCAATACCCGTGGTTGAGCCGCCGGGTGACCTTCTCGCGCAGGCAAATGCTCGGCCATGTTACTTAACCATTCCCCACTTCACCAGATTCTGCGCCACCGTGCCCAAGATGCCGGTTTTCGGCCACAATGTGGGCTTGCCGGTGAGAGCAATAATCTCTATCCACTCGTGTCCGGTCGTGGTCAGCGAAGACGGTGTCACGTTGGCAAACAGTGCCGCCGCCGCTTTGCGATGTCCCTGCATCAGGGCGTTGAGCCCTTGGGCCAGCTGGCCGGCGCCGGTCGGCGCCGGCAGTTGCAGCGACGCGATCATCCCGGTCGGAATGCTCGCCTGCGCCTTGGCATAGCTGGCGAACGCGCGGTGGAGATCGCGGGCCGACAGCTGCGCCACACTCCGGCTGCCCTGGCTGAGCCCGGCCACCGCCACGTTGTAGAGCCCTCCCCACGCAATATTCAAACTCGCCGTGCGCATCGGCGCCGTCCGAATGGCCTGCATGAATTGGCTCAGCGCTGCCGGGTATTGCTTGGCCTGGACCAGATACCCGCCGTACGCCGCATGCACCGCCGCCGAAGTGGGCATGAGCGCCACCGCCCGTTGATACGCTTGGTTGGCCATGGGAAAATCGATGCCGCTCTTAGGCTGGGTGGAAAGCGCCGCCAGCAGTTCCGCCTTGAGCTGCTGCGCGCTGCCCAGATTGGGTTGATCCCTCAAGGCTACCTGCACGGTCTTGAGAATACTGCGGTAGGGCTGATGGCGGGTTACCTGTTTGCTTGCCGCCTCGACGTAGCCCTGGGCCTGAGCCAAATTCAACGTGAATAGCGCTAACCCGCACGATATGCCGGCGGCCGTCCACACCGGCCAGACCGGTTTGGGTGCAACCGGCGTAGGTTGCACTGGCCGCGTCGCCACGCCGACGAGCGCGCTCCAGGCGGCGGCGACCAAAAGCTCATCCCAGAAAAACGAGAGGTCCCAGTCCACCAGACTGTGGCCGAGGAGCGCCATTGTCAACGCGGCGAGACTCGCCGCCACCCAGCGCTCCGTGGCGGGCAACTTGCGCGCGCGCCAAATCGCGTACCCGGCGCCCGCCAGCAAAGCCGCATAGCCGAGGCCGGCCAACGCCCCGCCGTCGATCCACCACTGCACCCACCCGTCGTGCACTTCGCGCGACGTATAGGGCAGGCTCTGAAAGGACCGGTAGGCGCCCGCCCATCCGCCGGCGCCGTAGCCCACGAGGGGATTGGCCGCCGCCATCGTCATGCCGTTGGCGACGAAGACGCCCCGCTGCCAGACGGCGAGCTGGCGTCCGCTGACCTCGATGATCCGGCTGTAGATGGACTGGGGCATGACGTGCACAAACCAGGGCAGGAGGTTGACGGCACCCCCACGGCGTGCTGTCATGGTCAATTTCTCCACCGCGACCGGTGCCTTGGTGGGGGTGACGGTTACCGCCAAGGCCTGATTGCCCCGACCGAGGGGCGGAATCCGAACGCTCAGCGAGGATTGCACCGATTTTTGCACCAGCGTCGTGGGCTGGTCGAAGCGCGAGTTGGCCACCAGGGTCAGCGTCGCCGGACCGCTGGTGGTCACGTGGAGCCGACCGCCGATCAGGGGATGCGTAGTGGAAATGGCATACGGTTTTGCCGTCGAGGCGATCACCGGCTCTTTGCTCTTGTGATGTACATAGACCCCCAATGCGGCCGCCAACGCCAACGCCCCCAAAACGGCGAGTGCCATGGTCTGCTGCAGATTCAGGGCGAGTTTACGCCACAGCCAGTCCCCGCCCTGCCACACGGCGACGGCGGCCGCGACCATCGCGAGAAAGAGCAGCGGGCCGAAATGGCTGGTGGTCAGCGCATCCCGCCAGACGAAGGTGAGCAGCACGCCGCCAACGCCCGCCCCGATGAACTCGGCCGCGATCGTGGTCCAGAGCCCCCGCCGCAACACCACGATGAGGCCGGCAATGAGGGCAAAGGGCATCACCAAATCCGCTCCGCGGGAAAGTGACAGGAGCAGTCCCGCCCCGTTGATCATCGCCGCCCCGCGCTTCACCCAGAGTTCCCAGCGGCTCTCGACCCGGAGCAGCCCCAGCGCCAGATATCCGGCGCCAAAGACGGCGCCCGCGGTGTCGGGATACTGAAACACCGTGGCCCATCGATTGGGCGGAAAGATCACGCCGGGAATCGTCAGCCAATGGGCGGTGGTCAACGGGATGGCAAACGCCAAGAGCGCTATCAAGTAACCGGTCATGGCGACGAATCGCCGGGTGTAGACGATGTCCTTGGCCATCACCAACGCCGCCCCCGCCATCGCGACCAGCGTCCAGTGCAAGAACACGCCCTGTTCGGCGGTGCCGATATCGACGGCGCGGGTGAGCGCCAGCGTATACCCTAGCGCCGCCGCCGCCCAAGGAATCAACGCATACCAGTGCCGGCGGTCCACCCAGCCGGTCAGAAAGCCGAGCCCGATCAGCACCAGGCCCGCCGTCAAAAGTGCTGCATAATTAAAAAAGAGGCCTTTCCCCCACGCGGAAATGGCTAACGTCAACCAGACCGCCGCCCCGGCGTAAGCCGAAGCCCAAACCGCCAGAAAGCCGCGCGATGCGGGAGCGGGACGGTATCCCGCCGTCTTGCGTGCCCTGCCCGAAGATCCCATGTTGGCCACCAGCAAACGCTCCTCCTCTTCCGGGTTATGGGTCCTCGAATTCCGATGTGCCAAGGCGCCACGCGCGCGCCGGTCCAAACCAACCGTTGGCGCAGTTCGACGCGTTCAAATTTCGACATCGCCCCCAAACCTTGCTTCCCCGGCCGTGAATCAATGGATCCTTGCTACCCCCAAATAATACACAAATCGCGTTGCTATAACATTCTCCACAAAAAGGCTGAGTCCTCCCTGAAACCGCGAATTCTCCCATCCTCCAGGCAGGGAATTCCAGTCCCTATCGCGAATAGCCATTGCAATGGGTTAGGGAGTGAACGACCATGGCATCGATTCGCAGCAATCGTTCCACGATACGCGGTTTCATGATGATTTCCGACGCACTGACCGTCAATATCGCGGTTTTTGTCGCGTTCTTGATCCGTTTCCTGGGCTTTCCGCCCGCCTATAACTGGCGGGCTTACTTGGGAGTTGCCCCATGGCTCTCGGTCGGGGCCATCATCTTGTTGGGCGCCTATGACCTTTATGAATTGGAATGGATCCCCGTCCGCGACCTGCGGCAAAAGATCGTTCCCATGGTCGCCCTATTGGCTGGACTGTTGGTCCTCCTGTCGTTTCTCCTAGGAGACATCGGGTTTCCGCGCTCGGTGTTCGTGATCAGCAGTCTGCTGGAACTGCCGTTGCTCTACCAATCACGGCGCTGGTGGCAACAGGCGCTGTTCGGTGGTCAGTCGACGCATATTGTCCTGGTCTCGGCTGGGGAAGCCACGGTGATCCCCAAGGGCTTGGTGGATCTTGGCCCCCATCCCTCCATCAAGGTGGTCGACGGGGCTCGCTACCAACCGGGGATGGCCGCCGATATCTTCTTGTTGGACCCTGCGCTGTCCGACGCGGTCAAACTGGCCGTCTTGAACGATGCGCTGAGCCGGCGTATTCGCTGCCTCTGGCGCCCTAATGTCTACGACACGCTGATCGCCCAGTCGGAGTTAACCGTTGTCGGCGGCACACCCTTTCTGGCCATGGAGCCGCTGCCCAATCCTTGGCTTCACCGCCTGCTCAAGCGCGCGCTTGACGTCGTCTTCGCGGCTGGGCTGCTGGTGCTCAGCCTCCCCTTGGACCTTGTCATCGCGGCGGCCATACTCCTCGACGACGGCGCTCCGGTGCTGTTCCGGCAGGAACGCGTCAGCGAGGGCAACCGCCGGTTCGAGATGTTGAAGTTTCGGACGCTGGTCAAGGACTACGAACTTCGGCACGGGGCGGGCCTCACGCTGCCCAACGCCGACGGCGTTACGCGCGTGGGCCGGGGATTGCGCGTGAGCCATCTCGACGAGATCCCGCAGCTGTGGAATGTGCTCAAAGGCGACATGTCGCTGGTCGGGCCGCGGCCCGAACGTCCTCTGTTCGTCGACCAGTTTGCCGCCGAGATTCCCCCCTATAATCTGCGGCATCAGCTGAAACCCGGCATCACCGGTCTCGCCCAACTCTCTGGCCACTATCTTTCCAGTCCGCAAGAAAAACTGCAGATGGACCTCACCTACGGACGGCGTTCCAGCCTGTGGGTAGACTTGAAGATCTTGTTGCAGACCGTCAGCCATTTATGGAAAGCGAAGAAAACCGCCGGCGAAGGGTCCGTCGGGGATGCGTCCGCCAACGACCATCGTTCCCGCTCCCATTCTTCCCGCGGTTCCGCCTGAGTCTACCGCGATCCGGTATTGCGCCGACACCCCGTCAGGCACCGGTGCAAGGACTCGCCATTTCGGGTGACGGCCGCGATGCGCCGCAAGGCGACCACGTAGCAACGGCAGGACGACCAGCGTCCAGCGGTCGGTGTGCGCAGGACCGTACCTGCTCCATATTAAAGAAGCGATTTGGATCCGCCCACCACCTGGTGCGCGACCGCCCGCCCGGGAGCCTGAACGCCTTTTTCCGCCACGTTCGAAGCCACATTTCCCTCTTTCTTTTCAAGCTTTGACCCAGAAAGGAGCAAACCCGATGAAATCATGGCGATCCAGGCCGATGGCCGAACTATTGGTGGCCGCAGCCGTGACGTGCCTGGCGACCGCCGGGGTGTCAGGAACCAAGGACTTGGTCCCGGCCCCGTTTGTGCGATCAACGGCGCCGGTGGGACCGACGCCTTCGAACTGGCCCACGGGGCACCAAAATCTCCGCAATAACGCAGCGTTCTTACCGACTCGGATTCCCTGGCTGGGCAAGGGCCCTTGGTGGATGGATCGGTTCCGCTACAAGCTATCCAGCGATACCCCGGTGATTCACGGTATCCTCTATCTCACGTCTGGGGACGTGCATGGACGTAGCCCGTCCCAGCAAGGAACCGTGTGGGCGATATCGGCCCGCACGGGGCGCATTATCTGGCGGCATCAGCTGCCTAACAACGCCTTCTCTGAGCCGGTGGTCGATCACGGACGGGTGTTCATTGGCGTGGGCAATATTAGATTTCATGTCCTGCCCCATAGCCACACCTTAATCCGAGGCACGGGGGTGAGCGGCATTTGGTGCTTTAACGCAGCAACCGGAGACCTGCTCTGGGTTAACCACACCAGCGGTTCGGACCAGCCGCCCCCCACCGTTGTCGGCACAACACTTTATGCAGTCAGCGGATCGCGCAAGCTCTATGCCATTGACGTCGCCAACGGCCATCGGCGGTGGACGCTGCCCCTGCCGGCCTATTCGAGCCGATCCTCACCGCGCGTGGTCGGACATATGCTCTACCTCGGCGGAGCACACGCCTACAGTGTCATCGCGGTCAATCTCCAAACCCGCAAAATTGCCTGGGTAACACCCATTCGAGGGGCCGTCGAGGGGGTCGACGATACGACGCTCGCTTATGGAAACCATCGGCTGTACACCGCAGCCGTTACGATGGCCAAACCCGGACCGAGGGGGATCCCTCAACGCCATGCGGTGCTCTATGCACTCGACGCGTCGAATGGACACCAAGTGTGGTCGCGGGTGTTAACGACGGGATCGCCGCCATTTTTGAAGGCGACGGGCACCCCTACCCTGGCGGGTTCCGAAATCTACGTGGGCAATGCCCTGACCGGCGTGGTGAGTGCCGTCTACGCGGGCAATGGCCATATTCAGTGGCAATTCAACGCGGGTTCGCCGGTAAAAAAGCCACCGGTAGTCACGCCGCAACGCGTCTATTTCTTGAGTCTGCACGGTACGCTGTTCGCATTAAACCACCAAGGCCATCTCATGGGAAAGTCCACGTTGTTACCGGCAGTCAACGTTCGGGGCCCGGTGTTGGCCAACCATACCCTGTTTGCGATAGCTAACACGGCTACCAACGGATACTTGTTCGCCATGCCCCGAACCCAAATCGTGCGTCCCGTCACGAGGAAGAAGGCATAGCCCGCACGCGGTGCCCCTCGGCAACGCGGCAGGCTTCATCTGTCAACGTTCCGAAGAGGCACCGCGAGCAGACGGCAAGCCCCGGGCTCGGTGGGCCTGAACCCCGCCTTCGGCCCAAGGAGCACGAAGAACTCAAAACAACTTCCTGAACCTCCCCACGGCTAAAGCCGGGGGGTTCTGTTTGCGAATTCCGGCAACCTTTTCCCGGCTCTCACCGCCTCTTGCGAGACGGCTACACCATCCGAG
>JAJZZH010000180.1 GCA_021797675.1 Bacillota bacterium
AACATCTGCCATGGCTTGCTGAATTTTGTGGTGCAGCAACCAGGCCGTGACATAGGGCAGCCCGAATTCCCGGCTCAGGGCGAGGGCCGAGTTGCCCCCTTTGTCCACCGCGATCCAGTAAATAGCCCAAAACCACACCCGCAGGGCCACCTTCGTCCGCTGAAAAATCGTCCCCGCAGTGACCGAGGCTTGATGGCCACACCCTACACACTCGTACACCGGGCCGGTCCGGCCCGACCGCTGCACCGTCCAATACTTGGTGCCTTGGCATTTGGGACAAACAAATCCGTTCGGCCATCGTTAGCCAAATAGGTATTTTCGACAGGCTTCCTCATCCGAAAACTTATCCTGCCATTCCAGCACGGTCATCGTCGGTTCCCTCCACTACGATCCTGATATTGACTCTAAATATACCGTATTTTTGGGATGACGAAAATTTCCCTGACTTATCTTAGGATGCATGTAACGCAAAGGCCGTCGTGTCGGTGTGGAGGATCGCGGGTCCCACCTGCTCGACCGCGCGCATGCGCGGGCCCAAGGTGGCCAACAAAGACTCTCCATAGCGGGCGAGATCGTCTAAGACCCTGCCCAAGGCGTCGTCGTTGAATTGATGGGCCGTAATCCCCTCCCCCCAGAGAATCGGCAAGGGCAAGGATTCCGCCCAGCGTTCGACGTGGTCGAGCGGATGGCGCTGCGTCAAGATATTCATCAGCAACGTTAACAGCACCACGCGGGGCGCGATCCGCGCTCGCGCGGAATCCCAGGGCAGAATGCCATCGACGACCGCACACCAGTTGACGCGATCGGCCAGTACCCGCAGGGCCAACGCAATACCGGTGTGGGGGAAGAGATTGGGGTCGCCCGATAAATTGATCGGAGGCAGCGTCGTGGATGTGTTCATACGCAAGCGTTCGCGGTCCGTCACGCGTTTTCCTTTGAGGAATATTCCGACTATTTAAATCCCAAAATTATTAATGTTGACACGCGGAGTCTGAGACGTAAGCCAGCGAACCCGCAGGGGTTTTCAACCTCAATTTAAAGCTTTTTACCCGATAGGTGGAAGCCCGCTTTTCGATGAAGATCAATTGGAATTTGGATCCCGCTAGTGACAGCACAACGAAACAGGCATTACTGCTGGCGAGTGGCGATTATCCAGCGGTCTTTTGGTCTTTTTTGCGGGCTCGTTTACTAATTCCCAGTTATCCACAGGCAGTGGAAATGTACCGCGCTAGAAGCTCCGTGGTCTGGCGACCAGCCGCCATGCTGTTGTATAATAGGGTTGCCCACGAGGTGACACATGGCCGATCAGGATATCTATCTCAAGCTGTTGACGCAAGGGTTGTCGGGCGGTGCCATGCGGGCAATCGGGATTGACGATGTGGAGTTAAGCGAATCGCTCCCCACCGAACTCATGGCGAGTGCCTTGCGGGTGGATACAGTCTGGCGGATGGTCGATGGCCGAATTTTCCATTTAGAGTTTCAGACGGAGCGCGTCACCTCCCTCGAACGGTTTTTAGATTATGACACGCGACTGGCCCGTCGTTATGGGGCTCCTGTTCGGACGATTGTGCTGTATGATGCGCGCGTGGCCTCGGCCCCGGATACGCTCCATCTTGGAACGATTCAGTATCAGGTCGAAAACGTGTTTTTGCGCCACTTTCAGGGAGAACGCGTGTTGGATGGGGTCGCCAAACATCTCGCGACGCAGACGTGGGAGCCCGCAGATCGATTGCGATTGGCCTTAGCCTTCGGGATGGCAACGCAGGACCGCCGCGCCCTGTTTGGGCAAACGCTGGGCCTCATTCACCAAGTGCCCGAACCTGCCGAACGCGATTTAATCACTGCGGCCATCTTGGCCGTATCCGAAAGATTGCTGAGTGATCAGGAAACCACCACGCTCGTAAAGGAGTTGAGTGCGATGTCAAAGATTTTAGATGAGGTAAAGCAACAGAGTCGAGAAGAGGGTCGAGAAGAGGGTCGAGAAGAGGGTCGAGAACAAGTAGCCCAGGCCATGCTTGCCGACGGGGACTCCATTGAGAAAATCATGCGGGTCACGGGATTACCGCGTGAGCACGTTCTACTCATCCGCGATCGTTCGGTGTAGCGTCTCGGCGTTTTACCTTTCCTACCGCACGGTTCGTGCGGGCTGCTGTTGTCGTCCTCCGAACCCCAGAAATGCCTCTGAGGCGTTTCTTATTTTGCGAACCAAGTCGTGTGGGAAGAGCGAGTCCATGCAAGGACGGAGAGGATCGGAGAAATTGCCGCTCAAAGAGCCTAGACCCAAAAGTCTTGCTGAATTGCCGCAAAATGATCTATAATTATCGTACTGGATGTTCGGGCAAACGTGTTGAGCTGATCGG
Organism: Bacillota bacterium; assembly: GCA_021797675.1. Lineage (GTDB taxonomy): Bacteria > Bacillota > Sulfobacillia > Sulfobacillales > Sulfobacillaceae > JAJZXC01. Next base: position 2,361 of record JAJZZH010000180.1, read on the forward strand.
AACCTGCATGGCTGAAAGTGTCGGCAGACAAGGGGTCGAATTGGGCACGCGAACCTCTTCGGGGATTGAGATTCCCCAAGTGGCCAAGGCTCGTGAGTCCTGGGCTAGTGCGGAACCGCTTCTGCGTAGGAGGGCTTGGCAATGGGCAACCCCAAACCAACCTGTCAGTCGAGGGCCAAGGCCCCCGTCCTTTGGCCGCTTTCCGAGCAACCCGAGTCCGAGTGGGTCGTCCGAGGAAGGCGGCGCGACGGTCGGTATGTAGCCCCCTCCTAACCGTAGGCACTTCCTGCGGGACCAGAGGCCAGCGAGAGCCTTGAAAAAGCCCCAAGCATACCGGATTTCGCGGATAGAACCCCCTCGCTGTAGTCGTGGGAAGGTTCAGGTCACTCCAGACCTACCGTTATGTCCTCGTCCCAGGTTGAGCCCGACGGTGGAGGTGGATGTGCTCACGCCAGGGAGGGGGGGACACTCACTTCAGATGGATGTTGCTAAGCGGCTGTTGGGGTTATGCAAGGCCGAAGGAGGTCAACCGATGAGCCGGACCTATCATGTGTCCCCTCCGCGAGGCCCAGACGGAGCCGGGCCTACGCCTCCTCGTCCCGACACCCATGCGATTACTATCGCGGTGTATGCCGAGAACCCCTTGTTATGGGCGATTCGTTGCCAGCGGTGCGGGCCGCTCGGTCTGCGTGGATCCTGGGTGAGGGCGAGAGGCCTGGCCCAAGTGCATGGAGGGCGGCGGTGCGACGTGTATCCCCCGCCGAAATGGGAGTGGGATGGCCCCTAGTCGCTGAGTGCTATGCGAGCGGGCGAGACGTCTCCCAAGGGGGCATTCCACAATCGGCCATGCGTCTGCACCGCCGTCGACTCGTGCCAGGGCGGACCAGCTCCGCTGGGTCGGTCTGGGCTGGGTTAGGCACTGCGGACGGGCACACGCCGTTTTGGCCGCGCGGGTTCGAAATCCCCCACATAACTACAGTCGGGATAGTTGGCGCAGACGGGGTACTCATCGCCCGTGCGAGCCAGGGTGTGATAGACCAGATCGCTCTGGCGACAGCGGGGACAAAGCTTGGTACTGTGGGACATCGTGGAACCTCCTGATCATGTGGCCGACGGGTAACCGTGTCACCCGTTTTCAGTATAGCACAGTAATTCGGTATTGTTATATTACTTGCGACAATGGTTGAGGTAACGGTCCCAAGGAAATCGTGGTGCAAGGCCCTTTTAGTGGCTTAAGGCGTTTTGCTGACACGATCATACGGTGCCGCTCACGACGGACCCTAGCTTTCGCGATGGGGGTCCGTGGCCCCTGCGGCGAAAGCCGCCATGGCTTTTTAGTGGATGCCCCTGGCTTTCGCCAAAGTCCTTGGCGAAAGCCAAGGATGGGGAGGATGTCCACTAAATGGTGCCAAAGTCGAGATCATCTTGGTAATTGACGACGGCCTGTTCGAAAAAGTCGGCTTTGCCGGGGTTCATGTCGCCCATGCGTTCCAGCCAGGGCATGGGGTCTTGTGTCGCGTCAGGAAACGGATCCGGGATTCCAAAGGGGCGGACCCGAATATTAGTGATCCAGGCGATGTAGCGCCGTACATGGCTGAGAGGCAGGCCGGGGAACTGGCCTTCGGTGATCGCAGTCATCCAGGCGATTTCGTGGTCGGCGGCGGTGCGGGCTAAGGTGCCCCATTCGGCTACAAGTTTTTCGGTAAAGAGAGCGGGCTGTTCGTGTCGAAGGGTCCGGATCATTTGATCGTAGATCGCGAGATGCTGCTGTTCGTCGCGGCGAATTTGACGAATAAGCTGCGCCGTGCCGGTCATTTGATTGCGCAGCGCCAGGGTCAAAAAGATCGTGAAGCCGGACCAGAAATAGACGCCTTCGAGGAGGACATCGGAAAAACACAACGTGGCAAAGTGCTCGAGCGTGGGATCACGGTGGAATCTTTCATAGGGCTGGACCAATTCGGCATTGCGGGCCACGAGAAGGGGATGTTGGCGCCAGAGTTGATAGGTGGCCTCTCGGGTCGGTCCATCTACGATCGAGGATAGCAGATGATCGTAGCTTTGGGCATGAATCGTCTCGAAGAAGGCCTGAGTGATCAAACAAGCGGCAACTTCTGGGGCGGCGATGTACTGAGAGAGCCAGGCAGGATTTTGAATCTGGATGCTGTCCAGGTAAATTAAGAATCCCAGCGTGTTTAAAAAGGCGCTGCGCTCGATCGGTGCGAGACGGTCGAATTGGGCATGGTCGGCCACCAAATTGACATCGTCCGGTTTCCAATAGAAATCGCGCATTTTGCGATAGAGGGCGTCGGCCCAGGGATAGCGGCATCCCGTGAGTTCCAGCAGGTAGGTGGTAGGACCCAACAGCCCCGCCGGACGGGTGGGACCGTCCGGATGAAAGAGGGGCGATCGGGTGAGCGAAGATGAGGATGAGGATGAGGATGAATGAAGAGACATCGCAGCAGCTCCTTTGGAAAATGGTGGGGAGGTGTTAGAGTTCACACCCGAGACAGGCCACGGCGGGCGGGTTGGACGTGGCGATTTCCGGGGAGACGTCGGGCGACGAAGACGACCGTTCTGCCGGGGCCTCCGGACGGAAGTTTCGGAAGTAGTAGACGGTTTTGACGCCGCTTTCCCAGGCTAATTGATACCACGCGGACAGTTGTCGGGCATCCATGGTCGCGGTGCGGTAGAGATTGAGGGACTGGCCTTGGTCGAGATGGCGTTGGCGTGCGCCAGCAGCGCGAATGGACCAGGCTTGATCGACCTGATGGGCGGTGACGAACTGATCACGGGTGGCTGGAGTAATGCCAGGCGTAATGCGGGTGACGGCAAAGCCGTGCTTGTCCTCCCGCCAAACGTGGTCGAAGACGGGATCGATACCCGGCGTGGCGTCCGCGAGAATGGATGTGCTGCCGGTGGGCGCGATAGCCAGGAGATAGCCGTTGCGCAGTCCGTGGGTGCGCAGGCGGGCTTGGAGTGCATCCCAGGCCGGTCCGTGATAGCCGCGCTGTTGAAAGATGGAGCCGTCTTCCCAGCCCGAGCCGGGAAAGAGGGGATAGGCTCCCCGTTCCTCGGCCAGCGTGGCGGAGGCTTCGAGGGCCCGATAGGCGATGCGTTCGAAGAGGGCTTCGGCTTCGGCGACGTGGGCCTCCGACTCCCAGGCAATGCCACGGTCCACCAGGTACTGCTGGTAGCCGTGCACGCCCAGTCCGATGGCGCGATAGCGCAGATTGGTTCGGGTGGCTTGGGGAACGGGCAAGTGGTTTTGGGTGATCACGTCATCGAGCATGCGTGTGACGATTGGAATCGTGCGATCCAGATCGGCAGGCGTCGTCATGTGTCCCAGGTGGATGGACGCCAGGTTGCATACGACCAAATCCCCGGGAGTGACGGACTGCGTGATTTGATCGGCGGTGGTCCACGTGGGCGCTTCGGGATCGCTCGGCGATTGGTTCTGGAAGATCTCCGTGCAAAGATTGGAAGAATATACCATTCCTGCATGCGCGTTGGG
>JAJZZH010000224.1 GCA_021797675.1 Bacillota bacterium
AATGCGGTCGAGATGGGGGGTCTGGTTGATCCGGCTGCCATAGGCGCTGATGGCGTGCGCCGCATGGTCATCACTCATGATATACAAGATATTCGGCCGCTGATCCGGCATGATGGACTCAATCCTTTCTCGCTGAACTCTGCTTAATCGCTTTAGCCCTTCGGTTAGCCTTCGGGGGGATGCAAGGTGGAAAAGAACTCGGCCAGAGAAACACGCTGGGTGACGACATCCACGGCACGCTGATACATCGGGGAAGGGATTCTCCCTTCCAATAACGGGTCCTGGGTGGTGCGCATCCAATCATACAAGCGCTGCAACAGATCGGATAGCACATCCAGGGTGTCCGTACCCGCCAGGTTGTCCCGTTCCAAGGGATCCGCCTCCAAATTGAATAGCTCAAGATAGCGGTGGGGGCGGGTTAGTTCGCGCCGAATAACCGCATAGGAGGGACTTTCCTTGGCGTCGATAGGCACGTCCACCGTATCATAGGTGTCAAAATGCACAATCAGTTTGTAGGCGGCCGTGCGGACGGCGCGAATGGGGTCATAGACGCTGTGGTAGGTCTTTTCCCCATAAATCTCCGTCCGTGGCGTGTAGGGTTCGCCGCTCAAGAGCGGCCAAAAACTGTGGCCTTGGAGGGTGTTCGGCAAAGGAAGGTTGAGCGCCTCGAGAATCGTCGGCACCACGTCGACATGGCTGATGAGTTTCTCCCACACGCGTCCGCTTGGCAACTGAGCCGCCGGCCACTCCATGATCAGCGGAATTTCGATACCCGGATCATAGAGCGTGCCTTTGGCTCGGGGAATATCAATCCCATGATCGGAAGTGAATATCACCCAGGTGTCTTGCCGCTGTCTAGTCGCGTCCAGCGCGGCCACAATCGCCCCCACCTGTTCGTCAACGGCGCGAATTTCCCCTTGAAATTCCGCCATCTCCAGATCGCTGCCGGCATACGGCGGAAGCCAGCGCAAGCGGTCCGTGCCCAGGCTCCAATCCGGGGGATTCTTGCCCCAAGGGCGGTGGGTATCGACAAATGCGACCTCCAAGTAAAACGGTTTGGGCGAGCCGCCCCGGGCACGTTCCTGCAGCCACCTTACAGCCTGGGGGCCGGCCACCCGACTTTGCCCGCCGAGATGCCAAGCGTCGAAGCCCAGCTCGGGAATCTTCTCATTGGTCGTGATATGTTGAAATCCCACTAAGGCGGTGTCATAGCCCTGGTCGCGCAAGTAGCGGGCCAAATGCGTTTCGCTCGTTGGCAGATGCCATCCAAACTCGGCGTGCGATAACCCCATCACGCCTGCGGAGTGGGGATATCGGCCGGTGGCAAGCGCCGCTCGGGCCGGGGAGCATTGGGGTGCCGTGCTAAATGCTTGACCAAATCGTACTCCCCGAGCTGCCATCGCGTCCAAATGCGGAGAGCGAACGGTGCGCGCACCATAGCACCCTAAATGCCTTCCCAAGTCGTGCGTCGTGATCAGCACAATATTCGGCTTTGCTATGACTCATCCTCCTCTCGTCTGTGAGCGCCCCGCCGTGCCGCTTGACGCTCCGATTCGCTTCGGCCAAGGCTTTCCGTCCTCGCCAAATTGCCACGCGAACCATTTCCCCGTTCACGGTTTTCACTCCGACCGGAATTGCCGCCTAAGGCGTCGCACCCGGCAACCGTCTTTTTATTGTAACAGTAATTTCATCGTATTGATTAATTGGGTGAACGACCCCCTCACGAGATTATCAAACCCCTGCCGCCAACCAACCGCTTCCCCCATCCCACCCTCGTCACGTTGAAAGGCGCTCCATGTGTACGCCGTGCACCCTGCTCTGTACCCGCGTGCCCCGTTCAGCCGTACCCCGTGCCACGGGATTTGAACCCACAATTGACCCATCATGTGCTTGCACGACCGCCAAGCGGCCGCCAAGCTGGAGCGTTATTCGACCGCGACTACACCGCACGGCTTGGTCAATCGGCTAAATCAACTTGCCAGCCCACGCTTTGAATTTCCACGTCCAGCCGGTGATACTGATCAAAAATGCTATCGGCTGTTTGACGCAATTCGGCAACATCGGCCGTCGCCACGTAGCGGATTTCCTGACGTCCAAACCGCTCTCGCTGTCCGCCAGCGACAGTGGACGCTTCATTGGCGATCTCCTGAAGGTGTTTCAATCGGTCGCGCTCGGCCAGGGCTTCCATGACCGTAAGCCCTGAGGGCAGGCGAGCGGTCATATTCGTGCGGTTGATCCGGATCACCAAGTTCCGCCATTGGTCCATGGCAGACACCAGGGCGTTCCACAGCTCAGCCGGAGTCTCCGGGGGAACATCGCCTTCTTGCACGATCACGGAACGTTGGTAGCGTTCGCTCAGAGTCCGAATTTTGTCGTTTATTGCTTTGCGCTCGGCTAGCGCCTCTGCCAATTTCATCCATTCTCACGGCGTGGAAACCCTGGCCTTCAGGCCGGGGAGGAAACGCCGCTCCCTCCTTTCATGCGTTGGATCAACAGCGTGGAAACTTTTAAGAGCAAGCGTGCCTTCCTGCTCCTGGGTGAGCAAGGCATCAGAGAGGTCTCGTGCTTATTGCGTCCCTAGACGAACATCGCGTCTGGCTCCTTTCGGACCCTCGCCAAGGTTGCCATCACTGGGTATGCCCGCAGCACCGTCCCTACCAACAGGACGATTAACCACCGGCGACAGGGACTTGCACTAGGACTCGCATCCCATGGTGTCGTGACGATGCCAACGGTCCAACTCGCTCACGCGATCCTGGTTGGCGCAGGCTAGTCCATGTGAGCCTGCTCGTTCGAACCCGCTTCGGCCTTCAGGCCGGGGTCATTGGCTGACCCATCCCTTAGCTACGGCCATCCCAAGCACGCATCCCCAGTATAGAGTACGGTTGGCGGTTGGACAACCCGCAGTGAAGCGGAAACGTTCGAGGTGGAATCGGAACCATCGGCAAAAAACGCAAGACCATCCCCTTTCCGGGGCAGCGGGGTGTTTCGAAGCCGACACCAGCTCCCCGCATGCCGGGAGTACCGAGTGATGATATCGTCTCGGGGTTGTCGGACCAAGTGCTGACTCACGCGGATCGGTTCGCGAGTCAGGGCGTTGGATTCATACCGTTTGTCGGCGTCGGTAATCGAGGAAACGCATGCCCGCTGGCGGCACGATCCCGCGTGGATATTCGCGAGGAAGTACTACGTGCCCGCAGGGCCCTGGATCAGCGCGATTGGTCTCCAAGTGGCAGTGGCGTTCGAACAGAAGGACCCCGATCGCATCGGAAAGAACGTCGCAGGTACGGTAGCAACGATGCTTGGGGTCGCTCCGAAAGGTGGACCATTTGCAAAGAACTACTGGGACGCAAAACCGAAGCTGGCGCTCAAAAACGGCACGTTGGATTTGACCAATCGGGCACAACCGGTGTTTTATCCAGGAGTGTGGAACCCGGACGATCGGATTACGTGGCTCATCATGTCTGACTGGGATCCGAATGCACAGCGCGCTGTGGCGGATCAGTTTCTGGCGAGCAGTGTTCCCGATGTGGGTCAGCGTCACAGGCGCTTGGAGTTTCACGGATTCGCGTTGGCACGATGCGACATGTCTCTCCAGTCGTACCTCTTCGACCTGGGCGGCGATAGTAAGGGAAGGGCCTCATGCAAAACGTTCTTCGGACACTGGTCGGCGAATCCGTGGCGATTAGCTTGGGGGACCTCGCGACAAACACATTTGCGCCAACAGGTTTGGTCGACGCGGCGGTCAACATCGTAGGAGATGAATCCTCCGGCATGCTCAAAGATAGCCCTAAACTCAAACCGTTCACGGGCGGCGACGCGATATCGATGGAAGCGAAATTCAAGATGGCGTATGCTGCCGTGCCGGACGTTAAGCCATTTTTCAGCTTAAACCAGCTGCCGCGCATTACGGATTTCTCGAACGGGTTTTTGGGCAGCCACTCATTGTGGAATTTCCACACGTGTTCGCCACAAATCCTGCACTGGAGCAGTCGCTGGTGGACCCACAGACTCTAAGCTATGGGTTGAAACTCCTTGTGGAGGCCTACAGGAAGAGCGAGTTCAAACGGCAGTACCCACGAGACAGCCTCCACATGTGCAGGGAGCAAAACGACATTGTGAGCGCAGTCGTCGCGGAAGGATTCCTGATGCTGGATGCGGATAGCGTAGTGGAGCAAGACGTCCTGATGTCGGGGACGAAAATCTTCGCGGAACTGCTCGCAATGAAGACACCTCGGCTGGCTGAGGTTCTCGAACGCCTCAAACAGGCGACAGTTTGGCAGGCGCAAGCGACGGCAGGGACCTGTTATTTGCGACGAGCACCACCGCTGTCACCAGGCACCCCCTGAACGATACGCGAATCCCAGAAATGGTAAATAAGCCCATATCGAAATTGATGGCGCCCGGTCGTGTTCAGCGCAAGAATCCCCCAGAAATGCCGGAAAACGCACGCTGAGCAAGGAATACAGCCAGTTTGAGCGCCTTTCGTTCACGATTTCTTGTCCTGCGCCATCAAGCAGAGCGCCAGATCAAGGCCTCAAACGCCGTCACATAGGCCCAAGACTCACTGGCTACAACAAGAAAGACTGCCCAAAGGGAAAGGCAAATGTTCCGTACGTGGCAGATCGGACCGCTACCGAGATCGTGTACCGCACAGGGCGCCGTCTCCCAGTCTCCTCTTCCCTCTTGGCAGATTGTCGCAGTGTCCTGCTGCCGCGTTCCCCTCCATGAAATCTGTCGCTGGCCGTTGTTCTTCGCAGCACACCACAGGGAATAATTGAGACATATTTTATGATGACGACATGAAAGGACCATGATGAATTCCTCCCTCCGTGCTGACGATACGAACAAAGAGGGTTTTGTTCATGCATAATCTGGAAAACCGTTCTTGCATGCCGGGGGCCACGAAGGAGCGAGTCGGATGGCCAGCTCCCTCCCTGGTGAAGCCCCGTTAAGCGGCCGTATTTTTTCAGGCCAGGCCTCCCTTATCGGAAGGGCCAAGGGGGACACACAGTAAGTGAGAGGGATCCGGTTGTGACGTATTTGCTATGCTGCTGACCCCGAATTTCGAAATACTCCTTTGTGGCGAAATATCGGCGGTTGGTCTTTACGCAGGAAATCTTGGAGGACCTGCGGGCGATCTTTTCTGACGTGTATCAAGACTTTGAGGCTACCTTGGAGGAATACGACGGGAGCCGGATCCTGTGCGTTGGCTGCCATCTCCCTCCTAACGTGCGATTTTGCTGACGGGTGAATAGCCTGAATGGTGTCTGGTCCTGCTCGATCCGCAAGCAGCCCTATCCAGCCATCGAGCGGGCACTGCAGGCGGAAGCCTGTGGTCTGCGAGCGATCGTGCCCGTTCGGCTGGCGGATCGCCCCTGTCGATCATCAGGCAATCCATCGAGCACCAGGAGACCCCGAAATAGCCGCGTAACGGTAGCGGGTAGCGCCTTATCTCCGTGCCCTGAACGACGCACCTACGGATAATCGTGGTGGAATAAATGAGGCAAGTGGAGCAATATGGACCCGTGACACCTTGATCCCTGACCATGGCCGCGGCAAATGGGAAGAGGGGAGGGAGCGTGCAATGGTCATAGACCCCACGCCTAAAGGCGGGGGCTTGTAGGGATCTGTCCCTGCAAGTTCCCGGCTTAAGCGGAAAGCCTCTCTTTGGGGGCGCTATGACCAGCCTTAGCCGTCCCCCTTCGGGGATTTCCGAGGGTCACCGGGATCTCGCGGGAGCGAGCGGCTCCGTTCCTTGGGTGCAGACCTTGGGATGCTTCTCCAGTCTCAAGCGCTCTGGTCCTCCGTTAAAAGCCAGCTGGGGTGTTGCGAGCGGTGCGGAGGGATGATGCCACCCGAG
>JAJZZH010000135.1 GCA_021797675.1 Bacillota bacterium
TGACGACCTCGTGCAAATCATCCAGGAATTCGACGACTCCCTGATTCCCTATAAGATCGATCTATCGTTATGGCATTTCATTCGGGATCCGGCCGTGCGGTCTCATATTGAACGGCTGGGAAAAGTCCTTTATGATCCCACCCTTTCACCCCACTGAGGCATACTTTGACCTGCCAGAGTCCAATATGAACGGACGGTTGAAGTTCCGTCTTTTGCTAAGATCATTGCCCGTTGCCTGCGAATCCCGGCGACACCGCCCGGGTTCGGCCAGCCTGCCACACGGCGCTGCCACTGGGCGATGGTTTTTCTCTTGGACGGTTCCCGAATTGGCGGTATAAAACCCCTCGCTTTGACTCATGCTGGCAAAAGGGCGATAGCATGCTGGGAATTTGCATCGCGGCGGCGGGAGGATTGGCGTTGGCCGGAATCCTGGCCAAGCCGTGGTTGGCGGATTTCGAGGTGGTGGCGGATGGCGCCGAGGGTGAGCTGGCGCTGTCGGTGAAGATGGCTGGACGGACCATCCGCCGAAGTTGGCAACTTGGCGAGCATGGCGGTTCGTCAAGACATTTTCATATGCATATGGTTCCCAAGGGTATCAAGGTGCTGAAAGCGTACCGAGCGCCTGCCTCGTACCTGGCGCGCAAGGTCCGTGTGGTCGGGATGGAATGCGATGTCAGGGTGGGACTCGGCCGACCCGACCTTACCGCGCTGGCCGCTGGCGGTCTGGATGGCCTGATTGGCTGGTGGTTTGGCCGCTGGGTCGCTCCGCGCAGTGCGGGGCCCGGGCATTGGCGGGTCACGCCGGTGTGGGAGGAGTTTTGCCTCGCCGGCCGGGCGACAGGCCATCTTTCGCTTCGAGGATGGGATCTGACCGCAGCGTTGGCGGCGGCAGCATGGTTGACTATCGAGAGTTTGGCAACTCAAACAAGGAGGGAACGTCCGTGGCGAACATTCCAACCTCCGACGGCCGCGTCGGGGAACACCCTATCGAAGGATTAATGCGCACGGCGATGGATTCCATCAAAGGGATGGTCGACGTGAATACGGTTGTCGGTCAACCGGTGGAGACGCGCGAGGGAGGGACGATTATCCCCATATCGCGGGTAACTTTCGGATTTGCGGCCGGAGGAGGGGAGTACTGGAACCAGCGGGCGCCGGCTGACGGCCACCCTTTCGGAGGCGGCAGTGGTGCCGGGGTTACGGTGCATCCCGTGGGATTCCTGGTGGTTCAGGGCGAGACGGTTCGGCTGCTCTCGGTCGACCGGGGCGATACGGTCGACAACCTGATTGCCAGCGTGCCGCAATTTATGGACCAGGTGCAGGGATTTCTGAATCAGCGTAAACACGAACGAGAATCGTCGTCGACCACGGCTCGATCGACCGCGACGACGGCGGATCGCGGATTGCACTAGGAAATCCCTGTAATCCATGGCCCCGGGCCCTCGGGAAGGAGACCGAGTCGATGCACAGCATGTTTCAGGGCACTCTGGGATTCGGCCTGGTATCCATCCCGGTCCAGGTGTTCAAGGCCATGGACGACGAGCATATCGCCTTGCATTGGATGCACACCGCCTGCCTGAGTCGCATCCGGTATCAAAAGTTTTGCCCCCGCTGCCAACGCGTGGTGGAGAGTGATGAACTGAGCAAAGCCTACCAGTTGGCGGACGGGCGGCTGGTGCCGCTGGAAGGGGATCATCTGGCTTGGTCGCTACCCGCTGACGCGGAAAAGCGAAATATCGGCATCGTTGCGTTCCATCGTTTGGACGACGTGGACCCCATCTTGTATCGTGCGGCGTATTGGTTAAAGCCGACGGCGGGCGGATCCAAGGCATACCGCCTTCTTCTCGACGCGATGGATGCCAGCGGGTTGATCGCCGTGGCCCAGATGGTGCTGCGAACCAAACCCAGCTTGGCCTTGGTCCGGCCCATCGAGGGGACGAGTCTCGTGTTGCACGCCCTCTACTATCCCGAAAGTCTGCGCAGCGAGGGTTTGCAATTTGGCCGGATCGAGGCCCGCATCGCTCCGAAAGAACAGGAACTGGCGTTGCAACTGGTTAACCAGATGACACAACCGTTTGATCCGGAGGCGTATCCCAATGAAGCCGGTCACGCGTTTTTGAAACGAATCCGGGCACTGGCCGAAACGGCGCCACCGCCGACGGCACAGTCCGTGCCCGCAGATCTCTTAGCATTGATGGAGCGCTTGAAGGCGTCCCTGGAGGAAACTGATGCCTCGGCGGGCCGGGGCTGATATGGAGCGCGATCCGGCGCGCTTCATGCCCCCCATGCTGGCGGTTACCCAGCGCGAGCCGTTTGACCACCCCGGATGGTGGTACGAATTCAAATGGGATGGCTATCGCGCCATCGTGAGCCAAACGGATACTCTGCGCATCTTTTCCCGCCGCGGCGATGACCTTTTGTCGCGATTTCCTGACCTGGCGACGCTGAAAAGCCTGCTGCCTCGGCCCTTGGTTCTCGACGCGGAGATCGTTGCCTGGACCGGCGCCGGTCCCTCGTTTGCAGCTTTGGGCAAAAAGTCCGCCGAGGGTTGCCGGATCGTGGTGGCTTTTGATTGTTTGTACAGCGAGGGCGGATGGCATCTCGATTGCTCTCATGCCGAGCGGCGACGAATTCTGGAGCACACGGTGTCGTCGGGGGGATTGGTCTTGGTTGCACCCGGGGTCGCCGAACGAGGACGGTGGCTCCTCGACCAAGCGAGACGGTTGGGATTCGAAGGTGTTATGGCGAAGCGGGCGGACAGCCGCTATCGCCCTGGGCTTCGTGTGACCAGTTGGCAGAAATTCTTAGTGTATCAAACCGAGACGTTTGTCGTCGGCGCTGCCCGGAGAATCCCCACGGGTTGGCGCTGGCGTATCATGGAGCCCGCGGGCTCCGTGGTCGCCGATATCGCAGCCCCTCGGGAATGGTGGGGGACGGGTTTGGACGGCGACGGTTGGGTCGCGGTCAAGCCGCCGGTGTACTGCACCCTTGCCTATCGCCAGAAGACGGCGGCTGGCCGCCTGCGCCACCCGGTGATCAAGTCCTGGGGCGCCGGGAAGGACACGCATGGCTGACCCGCCGCCGTTGGATAAGGTGATATTTCCTGACCTCGGCATCCCTCGTCGGGAGATCTTCGACTATTATCAAGCGGCTGCGCCCTGGATGCTTCCTCATTTGCAGGGGCGCAACCTGACGGTGTGGCGCTGTCCGCAGGGCATCGATGGTCCGAGTTTTTTCCAAAAGCACCCGCGGCGCCCGCATGAGGAGAAGGGGACGACGATTGTGGTGGACTCGGTGACCGACCTCCTGGACTGGATCGGGCTGGGGGTGATCGAATGGCACGTTCCCTTGGGACACCGTGGACACCCGCGATTGCATGACTGGGCGGTCTTCGACCTCGACCCCAACCCGCCAGCGGGTTGGCAGGATGTCGGACGCGTCGCCAAAATCTTGCTGGGATTGTTGGACGGCCTCTCCTTCCCCTATGGGATCAAGACCTCGGGCAACCGCGGACTCCATGTGTACATTCCTATTGAACCTACCGCCGAAGACGTCGTGGTCGGGGCCATCCGTACCCTATCCCAGATGGTCGCCGCAGTGTGCCCACAATGGTCGACCACCGAGCGCCGAGTGGATCGGCGTGGCGCTCGGGTGTACCTGGACTACCTGCAGAATGGACATACGCGTACCATGGCGGGCGTGTTGACCCTGCGCGCCAACCGAACGGCGGGCGTTTCGACGCCGATTGTGGCTGAAGAAATCAAGATCCCGGCAGAAATGTGGTCATTACGCACTGTGCGTGGCGAGATTGACGAACGCGGGCGGCTTTTCAGGAACCTTGGTGCGCCGGTGAACCTGGCTCAAGTGCTCCAGCAGCAGGGAATAGCCTGGATGACAGGAGATGAAGCTTCAAGGTGGACGAGGTAGAGGCGTCAACCATGGCGCACTGGTTGCAGTGTTGGCCGTACCTGAAACAACGGATTCCGTCGGGCCTGGTCATTCACCGCTACCAAATCGAGAGCGTGGCCAAAGTCATCCATCAATTGGATGCCAACGCGATCTTGGCTGACGAGGTGGGACTTGGGAAGACGATTGAAGCCGGCCTAATCATCAGTGAACTCAAGGCTCGCGGTGCGATTGACCGGGTCCTCATCCTGGTGCCGGCCGGCTTGATTACCCAGTGGATCAGCGAGCTGCAGCAGAAATTTGGATTTGAAGCCATGCGCAGCCCAAAAGATCAGGGCTGGCTGTGGGTGCTTTCTATCGACGCTGCCAAGCGCCCACCGCTTTGCGTCCAACTGCAATATGTCGAGTGGGATTTGGTCATTGTGGACGAAGCCCACCATCTAAAAAACGCCGAGACGCAAAACCATCAGTTGGTTTCTGGTCTTAAGCGGCGGCATCTGCTATTGTTGACGGCGACCCCGATGGAAAACCAGTTAAACGAACTTTATATCTTAGTGAATTTGGTTAAACCGGGTTATTTCGGGTCTTATCTGAAATTCTATCGCCAGTTCATCCTGGACAAACGGACGCCCAAAAACGCCGAGGAACTCAGAAAACTCCTGGCCCAAGTCATGGTGCGCAACCAACGCCACGCGGTGGGGCTGAGCCTGCCTCCGCGCGAGGTGACGCTCTGGCCGATCCGGCTTTCCGGACCCGAGCAAGAACTCTATCGGGGGCTGACCGCCGCGCTGAGGACCGAGTACCGCAGTCGCCTGGGCAATCGGGACCAGACACTGCTTCCGCTCATTTTGATGCAGCGCGAGCTTTGCTCGAGCCCCCGCGCGCTGCTGCCTACCCTGGCCCGCCAAGAATGGCTGGGAGCGGAGCGTGACCGCCTGCTCGCGCTGGCCGCCAGCATCGAACGGCCGGAAAAGGTCCGTCAAGTGGTCCAGTGGGTAAAACCGAGTGCCGAGCGCACGCTGATTTTTACCGAGTATCGCGGAACGCAAGACACATTGGTGGAAGCGCTCTGGGAGGCGGGGATAGAAGCGGAGCGCTTTCACGGGGGAATTCGGCCGCGTGAACGGGACGCGCTCATCGACTGGTTTCAGACGGCAAAACCTCGCGTGTTGGTGTCCACTGAAGCCGGCGGGCAGGGTCTCAATCTGCAGTTTTGCCATCGGCTGTTAAATTTTGACCTGCCCTGGAATCCCATGCGCATCGAGCAGCGCATCGGCCGGCTGCACCGCATGGGCCAGCAGCATCCGGTAGAGATCTTCAATCTGTACAGCATCGGCACGATTGAGGAGGACATTCTGCGCCTGTTGCACGAAAAAATCGACTTGTTTCGCCACGTCATTGGCGAGTTGGATGTTATCCTGCGCCATCTTCAGCGGCACGGAAGCCTAGAGCATCGCCTGTTGGACATCTTTTTTTGGGAAGACGATCACGCTCACGTGGAAGAGCGCCTAGACCAACTGGGCCGCGAATTTCACGTTGCCCGCGACCGTTTTCGCTGGCCGGACCGTGCAGCCGACGAGGGGCCTGACGCCGAAACGGAGGTGCCCGTGCCGGAGTCGAGTTAGCTAGCTATCCTTTCAACCTGAGCGCTTTCTCGATTCGAGGAGTCTTCGCGATCTGAGAAGGTTCTTCCTGTAGTCCAATAATCCCCATGAGCACGTGCAAAACTACAATATATTCCACAGTTTCTGGAAACGGCACCATATATTGTGGATACGGTTGGCATATTCGAATTAATGGACATGCTCCTAGGAGCTTGTCCATTTATTACCTAGAGTGGATAAATATTCAAAGCTTGTGCAAGAATATCACCCGCTTGGTAGGCTGAACTCTGCGTGGATGGGAGTTTTGTCGCATTTTCGACGGCCTGGGGGG
>JAJZZH010000042.1 GCA_021797675.1 Bacillota bacterium
GGCTTCGCCTACGGCTTCAGCCCTTCTTGGGGGGATCCCTCTTTACAGATCTGCTACCTCGTGCTACCGTCTGGGTGGCTCCCTTTTCCTCAATCGGACTGGCTCCCTTTTCCTCGGCCGTTCGCACTGTCGTGGGCAATTGTAGTAAGGTGCAGAGATGCCCTTCAATAATCGGCTTCAACGCCCTATCCGAGGGCCCTACCGATACACGAAATCGTCGTTGAAACTTAGCCCGTGTGGAGCACAAATCAAGCGCTTCTGCCACAGCAGGAATTATTTGGATATGGTTAGAAAGCCACGACCGTAGCACCTCAATCTTTCCGGAAGCTGCCGCAACAACCGGAGACGACTTACGCTGTTGAAATTGAAAGTCGTTCATCCAGTTATGTTTATCCTTGGACATCGGGCTTCTCGCTAAGTTTTTTAGCGGTCTCGTTGACGTTTACCCATGGCAAACTCATCGAGGGTAACCCCAGTTTATGTAGGGTTTCTTCCACATAAACTCTTGCATATGGCCAGAGAAGAACTACAGCTTGTCGAGAGAGAAACGCGGTCAAGCTATCCTCGTTTTCAACATTGTTGCCTTTCGGGATTCGGAACTGGGCTACCAGATCCATATCGATTCTAAACGGGAATTCTTCATCGGGATCACCTGCTACGCTAACCGCTAAGATGGAACGCGGGCCATCCTCGTCCTTATCCAATTGCAGACTAGTACGGAGGCACGGATGATAAACGCGCCCTTGAACCAAATCATGAACTCTCTCGGCGACTAGCTTACGAACATAAACGCTATGCGGCTGAATCGGATGAAGGACGGGCGATGGATCTATTAAATTCGAACACCTCTTCGTTATTCATCGAAAATTTCCATTGTAACTCACTGCTGAAGATAAAGGACGCAAACTCCTCCCACGATTCGCCGGTTGCGGGTAGGGTGCCATAATCCACCGATACTTCTACGGACTCAAAAGCAAGATCCGGCTTCGTCACTGCAGATTTTGCCTCAAGATAAACCCATTGACGACGATAATGCGCAATAACATCCTCGATATCAGATACAAGCCGAGTCACCACATACTCGATATCCGCCACGTCACGGGTATCGACGGCATCCTGTAAGACCTGTCTAAGATAGGAAATATTGTCCGTGATTACCGCGCGGTCCGTTGCAGGAATGTTCTCGTCAGGAATTAAAAAACTCGAACGGTTACCCTCATGATCCCACCAAACGCTGATCGGGCTTGTGGGATGTATCTCGCGTAAAACCCGAATCGCAGATTCTATTTCGGCATAAATTCCGGCCGAGCATATCAACGTACCCATCGTCCACAACTCCCCTCACTCCTCGTCTCAGTCTTCCCTGATATAACTACACTATGCGGAGAAATCAGAGAAAACGAATGAGACGAGCCATTGTGTGGCACAACATTCTTAGCTTCCACAGCATATCACACTGTAGTCTTTGTCCCAAGTGGGAAATTGGGACATTCGCGAGTGGTCGGACCCTGAGTGATCGCCAGTTTGTACCAATTTACTAGCGGAATCGCAGCCAAAGATGCGTTTTGCGCCTGAAACGCTGCCGCGATCGCGGCAGCATGCGAACATTGTAGTGTTCACGAAAAATATGGAGAAACTTTGCCCTTGAATTGCAGTGTCGGGACTCAGTCGAGGTTCCGCCGGCAACTCCTCAACGGTGTCATGGGACAGATCGGTCCGGCGTCACGACAAACACCCCCACTCTAATACTGCGAAGACTGATCGTTGGAGTTCCTGGAAGACCTTTCGACTGCGGGCGATAGGAGCAGTAGAGCTGGATATCTGCTTGCCAAGAATTTCCTGCGATTATGAGGAAAACGCCCCAATCGGTCGATGTTCTCCGCCGATCGTTCTCGAACGAGGACGCGCCGCGGAGACCCGCCGAAATCCTCGGGCGCAATCGGGAGTATCCTCATGTTCAACCTATTTCAAGCTCCGCAAATTACCCTGAGTGCTCCGCAACGCCAAATGTTAGAGAAGTTGAAAAAAGGCACGCATGTCCCCCAGCATCTCGTCCAACGCGCAACCCTTATCCTGCTCGCCGCCGAGGGCGAGAACAATGCGCGCATCGCCCAGACGACCGGGTTGGCGCGCAATACGGTGAAAACGTGGCGCCAGCGCTGGGTGGCCAGGGCTTCACGCCTGAATCAGATCGAAGCCAACCAGCCGCGCGCCTTACGCGCGGCCATCGGCGGTGCACTGGAGGATGCCCCGAGGGGGCCCGAGCGCCGTAAGGCGGTCGGGCTACCCGGTGAAGCGTTGGTCCTTAGCGTTGGTCCTTAGCGTTGGTCCTTAGCGTTGGTCCGCTACGTGATTGAACACGACGGTCTGGAGATCCCGGACGCGGTGTTAGGCAAGCAAGGAAAATCGGGCATTTTAAAAAATCAGGCGAGCCGGCCGGCTTTTTTGGAAGACGTCGGGCACGGTGTGCAGTTCCTCCATACGCCCAAGCATTGCTCGTGGCTCAGCGAATATCAAGAGATTTTCTACGGCAAGCGCGCGGGCGGGGGATCGTACCGGGGGCGGCTGGTGGTCTATGCGGACTTGGTGCATACCGACCCGTGGTTCTTGATGGTCTCGGCGGGGTTAGCGGATTGGTCGTGGGGCATGGTGGTGGCGGGATATGCCAAGTGCGTTGAGCGGCTTTGCAGATGAGAAGGCGCTCGGTGGGCAAGCCATAGAGCTGCGGGTCTATGTTGTTTTCTTCTGCAAACGCGACCCAGCCATGATATCTCGGGTTGGCCCCTTGTACCGGTGACGGGATTCACGTCAACATCGATGCATGCTCTTTGGCGCCCCCACGCACCGGATGGGACGGGCAACTGCCGTCCCGCCGTCCATACGGGGCCTAATCCAGGCACGATTAACGACCCCCAGCGCAAGGGGTTGGGGTCAAAAATTCCCCAACTGCCCTGGGGAATTTCTAGGCTTGGCTCTTGGTCACTTTTGGCGCAGGAATCCCAGGCTGCCTCTGGCCTGTCCTGGAATGGATCTCTCCGGTCGGCTCGTGTCGTCACGATGGGGTTTTACCGGTGTAGAATTCGGGCCCGGAGGAGTGGCAAGGCCGCTCGACCATACATCATCCGCTTGAGGAGGAGCTTGGTCCGATTGTTGAACCCTTCGACGGGGCCTTGACTCCATTGCACCGTGACGCGCGCGACGACGGCGTCCCCAATCGTGGCGCAAGGTCTCAGCAAGGGCCGCGAAGGCTGGGATCCCACTCGATTCGGCCAGCCGACACAGGCCGCGAGGGCTTCTCGCCGTGGCGGTGGGTCACAATCGTGTGGAAGTGGTGTGTAAGCGTCCAGGCGGTTCGGTAAGCCGGGTCCTGGGCCAAGCGTTCGCTCAGGATCGAAGTGGCCCCGCGCGGCAGAGGTTGCCAAGCCAGGCCGAGACAGCGCGCCCATTGGCACCCTGTCCAGGGTTGGCGCGGCTTCCGCGGTGCCGCCTCGGGAGCCGCATCTGGGTTCCGGATCGCCGGACGCCCGCGTTGCACGTGCCCTCGGCGTTGGCGAAACCAACGCGACAGCGTGCTCAAAGATTTCCGGTACCCACGTCTCCGGGCAGATTCCCAGAGGTCCCGGGCCGTCGTGCGCTCCCCGTGCCAAAGTTCGGCCAGGAGTTGATCCGCGTCCCGATGGGGGCTTTCGGGGCGTCCGTGGCCGAGCGGCCGCGAGATCGTGGCGAACCGTTTTGGGATCGCTCGGCCATAGCGGGGCTGCCCCGGCCTCCTACGGCACCCGTAAGTCCGCCACGCGAAAGCCGCGGTGATTCGCACCGCGCGCGGGAATCAACCGTCCCTCACGTTGCCGGTTCGGGAGCCCGCCAATCCTCCCCTCCAGCATCTTCGCGGCAACGGTGTGTCCATGATTCGATAACCGAAACGAATTATGCAACCCTCTCAAATAGCATGAGGGATGTACTGCGAGTAGTTACGGCTTGCGCAGACCGTGGCTCGGTGCGGGTGTCCACGTATCAGCACAGCCTGGAAACGCAGGACAATCCTGGTGTCATTCCCCGGAGGTTCTGCGGGCCGGGTCCAGGCCCCTGGCCGGTCAAGGGCAAACGGCGACGGGTTCACGGCTGAACCCGTCGGCCGAAGGCCTGATCAAACATTTTAGACGGGGACGGTCCAGACCCGGCTATCCGGAACGGAGCACGTCCTTGATTACCATCTGAATCTGAGCCGGCGAGATCGCCTCCGAACTCAACGAGACGACGCCCTCTGCAATGCTGCAAGCACTGACGATGCGGGCAATTTGCTTGACGGCCCCTTCGACGGCCGCCACCTGGGTCAAGATCGACGGACAAGGCTCGGCCCGCTCGATCATGCCCTCTAGACCTCGGACCTGGCCCTCAATGCGACGAAGCCGGCGCATGAGGTCCTCCGGGTCCCAAAATACCTGGCGCGTGGGGCGAGCAGGAGATGTCAAGATGGTGGCCTCGCTTTCTGTCGTCAGCGCATCAGCGGCGCGTGGTGGGGTCGGTTTGCCGACGAGGTTAGACAAACAGGGTGATTTGGGCGTCTTGGGCAAAATTCAGGAACGTGGCCGCGCCCACTACGTCTTCGACCTCCGGCATCAAGTCGTCGCGCGTCACCCCGAGCACATCCATCGACATCTGGCATCCGACCATGTGTACCCCCATTTCCTTGGCGGTGGCAACGAATTCTCGGATGGTCATCACCTTGGCTTTGGCAAACTGCGCCTTCATCATGGACGCTACCATACGCGTTCCCCCTGGCACCATGCCGGCTACCTTGGCCATTGCCGGGACCCCGGGGTTGGCAGCGATGGAAACTTCCAGATGGTCGATCTTGTGGCGGTTTATAATATCTAGTCCCCAAAAGGTGAAAAACAACATGGCCTCCATCTCCATGGCCGCCGCGGCGGTGGCCAGAATGAACGGCGGATAGGCCATGTCGAGCGTACCTTTGGACACCACGATCGCCAGTCGGTTAGCCATCAATATCCCCCTCCTCGATTCGGGTTATGTGGATGTGGATTCCTGGCCGGCTTTGATTTCCGTCGCACGCCGCTCGGTCCTAGGCCTTTCGCGGGATGCCCAGCTGTTGCAGCAACTCTGCCGCCGTTTTTCGGTCAACGGTGCCCACATGGACGACCTGCTGGTTGATGATGGCACAGGGCACGCTTCGAATGTAGAGCCTGAGGGCCAGTTCCCGCCCTTCGCGGGTTCCCACGTCGACTTCGCGAACCGTCAAGGCATAGATGTTGGCTAAGTCCCGCCATTGTTGGACGGCCGCGGGGCACGTCGGACACCAGGCCGACGTGGCCACCAGCACTTCGACCATCAGGGTTCCTCCTTGCTGCACCGCATGCATTGGATCTTCTCGGACTGTATCTTTTCCCGGTAGGCTTGCACGGCTTGTGCCCCGATAACCAGATGTTCCCAAGACTGGTCAGGATCCGGCTCCATCTGGACGACCCACGCCTCGCCGTAGGGATCGAGATTGAGCAGGAAGGGTTCATCACCGAGGCGAGGGTTGATCGCTACGATGGTGCCGTCCAAGGGACTGGATAGGGGACCGGCCCACTTCCCGCTTTCCAGCGAGGCAAGGGAACGCCCCCTGGCAACCCGCGTTCCCGGCTTCTTGGGGTGGACAAAGAGAATCCTGCCCGCCAACGTTTGCGCGGGATCGGTCATCCCAACGATTACCGCGGTTCCCTCCGGGCGGACTCGGACCCATACGTTGTGGGCCACGTCATAATACAAGTCTTCCGGAATTGCGCACCCCTGAATCTCTGCCATGCCCGCCTCCCTATCGCGTTGCCGC
>JAJZZH010000188.1 GCA_021797675.1 Bacillota bacterium
TCGCACCCAATTTGCCGCGCTCGTGGATCGCGTTACGGCTGGCGACACCGTGGTGGTCACCAAACTCGATCGTTTTGCCCGCAGTACGCAAGATGCCCTCAATACGATGGCGACCTTGACCGAGCGGGGGGTGTCGCTCGTCGTCTTGAATATGGGCGGGGATGTGGTCGACACGTCCACCGCGATTGGCAAGCTCCTCATCACGGTGTTGGCCGGGATTGCCGAATTTGAGGCCGACCTGATCAAGGAACGTCAGCTCGAAGGCATTGCCGCGGCCAAAGCCCGTGGGGTCTACAAAGGACGTCCCCGGACCTACACGGCCCATCACAAAGAATTAGCGCACGCGCTGGAACTCTTGGCCGCTCGGGATCGCAATCATCTGACGGTCAATGATATTTGTGCGATGACGCAGGTGAGTCGCGCGACATTATATCGTTTAGCACGCCAGACCGAGCGTCCGGAATAGGGACCTAGGAAGAGGGCTGAACGGTGCCGTTCAGCCCCACCTTTACGGTACTAACGCCCCCAAATGTCGCTCATCCGCCATGTAAAGCTTAGATATACCCCAAGAGGTTCATGCTTGCCCCGCCAGCTACCTGCGGCCTTCCGGGCCAACGCGGGCGCTACATGATACACTGAACCATACAGGAGGGTCATGTCATGGCGTTCGAGTGGTCTACGGACGTGAGTCGAGGAGACTGGATCCGCTCGCGGTTGCTACCCTGAACGTTTCCGATGCGACCCGGAGCCACAGTCCCTACGGAGTTTCCCGCGTATTGCCGGATTCTTCATCCCGCCTATGACTCACAAGATCAGCGCGTGCGATGGCGGGAGATGGCAGCATGGGCTGGTACCGAGCTCACGCCGCATGCTCTCTATGGCACCATTGCCTTGCCGGAGCACGTTCCTGCCGCACCCTGTCCGGCGGGTCATGGCGACCCGTCGGTCGGCGCTATGGACCTCCACGATTTTAGCGCATTGGTCAACATCCTCTCGCGCTGGCATCCCGACCAGGAGACGTGGTGGGCGGTTTGGGATGGTTACGGTTGGGACCACCGTGTTTCCGTCGTCACTGCGACAGGCGAACGGCATCTAGTCCCTGATTCGGTACCCGCCACCGTCCGCGAGGGCCCACGACTGCAATTGCCGTATCGTGACTATCTACTGGTGCATGGAACAGCCGAGGACGCCATGGACTTTACGCGCCAACTGGACCAAACGCCGAACCTCTGGTGGGCTGTTGATCAATCGTGGTGCCTCGCGACGGAAATCGATCTCAACTATACGTACGTTCGCGGTTCTAGAGAGCTCATTGAAAATATGGTAGCCTCCGACCTGCTCGAAGCACTGCCCATTCGCGTCAACGATGCGCGGCGTCCCATGCCCCCGGCGTGGTTGGACAGGGAACTGGACAAAGCGGTTCATTCGCTCCTCACGATCGGTCACGCTGAAATTCGCACCGAGCAAGGTGTGGTGCGTGCCGTCTTGACGTCGGATCACGACTGCCGAGGCACACTTACGTGGCGTGCGGAGCTGATGTGGAGAGCCGAACACCACGACCGAGAGGCCGTGGCGTTGCAAATAGAAAGTCCGGAGGCGTTCAAGAAAAAATTGTGGCACGAGCTCTGGTATGCCGTCAATTGCCTGGCAGGCGATTCGGGCTAACAACAGGTGCCTTCCAGGACATTCGCCCCCAATCGATGATGATTAATGACGCAAGGATTTTCCGTTCTGCCTTCACGCTCCCTTGGGGAAAGCGTCAGAGATGTTGTTGTGCCCGGTCCCACTCCTCGCGTAAAATGCCCATGCGGATGGAGTCGTACCAGTCCTCGTTATACCGACGGACTTTTCGAATCCGGCCCTCCATTTGCATGACCAGTTTTTCTGCGCACCGAATCATGCGACCGTTTCCGGACCACGTCGTGAGACCAACCCGCACCAGGGGCATCG
Source organism: Bacillota bacterium (assembly GCA_021797675.1). Taxonomy (GTDB): domain Bacteria; phylum Bacillota; class Sulfobacillia; order Sulfobacillales; family Sulfobacillaceae; genus JAJZXC01. Next base: position 1,951 of record JAJZZH010000188.1, read on the forward strand.
CCTGAAAAAGATAGTCGATCCAAAGATACAATGCTTCCGTGCCAAATCCGCCGTTCCAAAACGGTGGCCGGTAAATCACGATGCCCAGTTCCAGCCACCAAGACGCGGGATCTTCCCAATAATAGGTCACGACCCCGATAATCTGATCTCCGCATTCGATTAGAAGCATGGGTGGAACCGTAGCGCGGGCAAGCCGTTGATAAATTTGATCCTGAAATGTGCCGAAGTCGACTCGTGCATGAGGATAATACGGCGCATCCCAACGTTTCCATTCCGGATTATCTTCCCCGTACATCAACTCCCAAAGGGAAGGGAAATCATTCTCCTGAATCGAGCGTAAAGAGACACGCTGACCACCGATTCGCAAACAAATTCCTCCCAGGCTAAAGTTCTGACGTGGGGCCCCAGACACACGCATTCGGCACTCAGGCGGTCATTCCTTGTGGCACTGCGGCCCCGTATGGCACCGATGCATGGTGCGATTCGCCCCGAGAGTTGGTGATTGATGACAGAAAGTAAATCCCTGCTGGCGATGCAGCCGGAAACGCGGTACGCCCTACTCGAGCGCTTGGCCCATCGTCCGCAAGAGGGCGACGACAGCATCTTTAAGGGGCGGCAAGTCATGGCCCACGACTTCCCACACAATCTCCAAGTCGAGACCGAGATAGTGGTGGGCCAAGCGGTCTCTCATTCGAGCAATCGAAGACCAGGGGATGTCCGGATACTCGGCCAATAAATCCGCCGGAAGCTCCTTCACGGAGGCCCCGATGAGTTCGAGATTGTGCACAATGCCATCCTGTAGCAGTGGTGACTCGAAAAATGCGCGAGACCCTTCCGCAGCGTACGAGGCGATTCGATCAAGACTCTGGAGAATCTGCTCCAGATAAGCCCGAGGTCGTGCCATCATAACGGAATGCACTCCCGCCGAATTTCTTGGTAAATCGCTGGGGGCAGTCCCCGTTCGGACACCACGTCCACCGGGCAACCGAGCAACGCCTCCACAGAAGCCTCGAAACCGAGGAGATCCAGCAGACTGTGCCCCGGGCGCACGTGTACGACGAAGTCGACATCGCTGCCCGGCGACGCGGTGCCGCGCGCCTGCGACCCAAACACCCGGACATCCGTCATCCCGAACCGGTTGGCCAAGTCCAGGATTTCGGTGCGGCGGTCAGCAATCTCTCGTGGAAGCAATTTCGGGTCACCCCCTATGCCTCTTAGTATACACACCCCGGAGGCACGTGAAATCAACTGATGCGGGAGATTGTCTGCTGCACTCTCGCCTCCAAGAACTCCTTAACGACGAGCGGGAAGACGATAGGACCGCCGGTGGCCCGGCGGCAGATGCTATTGGACGAAGTAGCGTTGATAGGCCCTTGATGCCGTGTCTCGCCGTCCAACACGGCATAGAGCGGGGTTGTCTCGGGATTTTCATGGCCTACCAGGGATTGCACGGCCACCCGCTTAAAGACCCCTTGCAGACCATGAATGGACAACCGATGCGGCGATCGCTCCGTCACCCACAGGGCGGGATCCGCGTCCTGGCGCTCTGTGAAATACCGGGTGAGCCAAATCCGGGCTTTCGAACCGAGGTACACTTCGCGTTCTTTGTTGCCTTTCCACGACGACGCTGCCCCGCTGCCAGTCCACATCTCGGCGATTCAACCGCGCGGCTTCGCCGACACGGCAGCCCGTGGCAAAGAAAAAATCGATGACCGCATGTTCCAGGGTTGTGCGGCAGGCATGCCGCAACCATTCCAGCCGGCACGCGTTGGCCCAATTGGGTTCCTTCAATTTCCGTGCTGGGCTGGGCACATGGAACCCTTCGTCTTCCGCCCAGCGAAAGAGCCAGTTTGGCGCAGGCCCTGCGTTTAGGCCGTCCGGCAAACGAGAATCTGAGCCCTTCGGGCTGCTTCCTCCCCAGTGTTTCGTCCAAGGCGACCGGGGATCTCATGCCAGCCGGGTCAGCCGAAGTGATGACAATTAGCATTAGCGCCAACATCCAACGTCACCAGGGCGAGTTCCACGTCCCCCAGATCACGAATGAGGATCTGGTGTTGGAGGCGATAGGCGAGAATTGTGTGAGGGGAATACCCTTCTTGCGTGCCCGTCGCCAAATATCGATCGGATGCTTCGGAGAGTCGCATTGTGCTTCTCGGAGTAGACCAGGACGCGGCAAGCGATGCGGCTCGGCCGCGAAATGTCCCTTGATCCACAGATTTCGGCAGGCAACGGACCGGCTCCTGCCCCGATCTCAAGCCACTTTTTGGATGACCCGCTACTGCAGAACCCCCCCGTATCTTCCCTAGCGTTTGTCTTGGATCCGCCCTCAGCTTCTCCACTCTCGCTGAAAGCCTGAATGGCGCTTTACTGACGTCTCAACCAGTAGAGCGGTCGGCGCTTTTGATTCGCAATGGCGAGAATCCGGAGATCACCGTTCTCGGCGGAGTACATGACCGAATAGGGGAACCGCCGTACCCGTTTGCTTCGCACGACACCCTGCACCCGCGGACTCGCCATGGGGTTTTCGTGAATTTCATCCATCGCCATCTCGATGGCGTGCAGGAATGTGCTGCCTAGCCCCCGTCGTTGGCTTTCGTAATACAACGCCGCATCATACAGTTCAATCTCTGCAGCCGCATGAAACGTCACGCGAATCTTATCCACCGAGTCGTTCTCGGATGTCCCGGAAGACGTCCGTAGCGGATCGGCCTAAGGTCTTATTGGCCAGTAGATCGTCGTGCCGTCGTTCCGCCTCCTCCGCCCAAAGACGCGCATTCTCCTCGTCCGACAGTTCTTCTAGGCTGTCGAGCAGCGCGGCCGCCAATCGCGCTCGCTCTCGGGGATCGAGCTTCCGGAGTTCAACCTCTAACTCATTGTGCGTCACCGAATTCCCCTCCTGACTTCCTGCGTTCCTATCGACGCATTTGTCCCTGACATCCAGACATTCCTACCCCACGCACTTCGCTCATCCCCCGCGCGTTCGGCAGTTCGCAACGTTGACCCTGACGATTGTCATTATACCTCTCATTCCGTCGTCCCCAAGCTCGCCGCGCCAATTTGACCGAATATTATGGTAGGTCATTAATCGGCCCGTTAATGCATTGAACGATTGGGCCTATTGCACTTTTCGTTCCGTTACTACCCAAACCCCGGATTTTGGTCTTCTTAGGAAGCCTTAACCTGATAACTGACCTAACCGCGAGTCAAGATAACGCCTCAGCCACTCCCGTTCTGTCACGGCTGCCGTCTCATAGAGCGTTCCCAGGTCAACCAGGAAGCTGATCACCCGGCGGGTTGCCACGATCAAAGGATCCCCATCCTCCGTGCTCGAAAGGATTGAGCCCTCGACCTTAGCTACTGCTCTCAGCACCGGCAATAAATGCTCGGCGTGATGCTCCCAATGGGCAGGACGCCCGCTCGGTGTCGCCAGCGTCTGTACCTGCACTCCCGACAGCGTATACAGGCGGGGTCCTGGAGCAACCGGATAGAACAATGCCTCTGCGTTAAAAAATCCGGTAAAGGGCGTCAGGATGACGGAGGCCCCGGCCTCCACAGCGCGCTCCACAGCCGACGCCAAATCGCTGCTCAAGACGGTAGTATACGGCAACACCAGCGTGTCTTGGGGCTGCCAGGTTTTCGCGGTCAGGCCCGCATCGCTCAGAAAGCGCACGCCCCTGCCATGGTCGGTAAACCAAGCGATTCACCAACGGGTCGGATTGCGCTTTTACTTGAGGGGACTGACCGAAGCAGACACTGCGGCCTACGTGACCCATCAGTGTCGGCGAGCCGGGGTCGATCGGGTCCTCTTTACGCCCTCGGCGTTGACGCTCTTAGCCGCCCAATCGCGCGGCTTGCCGCGCGTGATTAATCATCTGG
>JAJZZH010000078.1 GCA_021797675.1 Bacillota bacterium
CACGCGACCTTCCGGGGTGGCCGTCCCCATTTTTCATTCCTGTGGGTGCCCCGAACCCGGGGCATGGACGTCTCCTTTCGGAACCGTTCTCGATTACCTCATCGTCGGGGTCTCTGAATAGCTTGCGCGAATCCCGCTGAACCCATTGCCTAACGGCCCTAGTTGCCCGTATACCCAATCATTGATTCCCCTTCCTGTCACCCGTCTGGCCACCATATAGCCCACTGGACGCGCCATACACTTGTGACGCGGACTTAACCATTTGCCGCCACACCTTTTGAGTTGTATACTGTTCATAGTGAACGGCAAAGCGGTCGTCAAATACTTGCAAGAGCGAGGATGGGTCGTCGATCGGATTCACGGCTCACATTTCATCATGGTCAAGGACGGACATCGGCCCATTCCGGTGCCTGTCCATGGATCCCAAGATTTGCCGCTCGGGTTAGTTCGGGGCATTATCCGGGAAGCGAAGGACGAAGGAGGAATGATGAATGGTGGAACGCGTGCCTTTACGATGCTGGGCGGACGAGAATGTCTGGTTCGTGCAAGGTCTGCCACCCTGGGATAATGTGCTAACGTATGGTTCTGATCGGGAGGACGCCGTCCATCAGGCACAAGACGCCTTAAGTGGGGTGTTGGCCGCCTGGTTAGATCACGGTGACCCCATTCCGGAGGTGCCAATCCCCGCAGTGGGAGACGACATTATCTGGGTGGCCCCGGATCTGCGCGTTATGGTCCCGCTTTGGATCCGGCAGACCCGGGAAGCAGCGGGTTTGACGCAAGGGAAATTAGCAACCCGCCTCGGGGTGACCTACCAGGCCATCCAAAAATGGGAGCGGTCGGGTGCGAATCCTACCATTGGCACCCTGCAACGGGTGGCCCAAGCCTTGGGTCATGAGGCCATGATTTCCTTTCACCTGAACTTTTCGACAGCGTCACCGGGCGAGCTCCTTGCCAAACCTGAACCAGCCCCCACGGCTAAAGCCCCAGGGGGGTTCTAAAAACTTAAGCCTTCGCCCTCTCGGCACCTTCCACGAGGCTTGCGTCCCCGCATCCGCCGTGTTGGAACCCGGCAGGAATTCTTTCTCGGGCGTCCCGCTCTGACTCGAACCGCTGAAACAGCGGCCAAAGGACGAGGGCCTCGACCCTCGACTCGCAGGTTGGTTTTGGGTTGCCTGCCACCAAGCCGTCCTGAAGCGGTTCCGCACCTGGCCAAGCCTCGGAAGCCTTGGCGACTTGGAGGGTATCGTCCCGCACAAAGCGGGCCAAATAGGCGCTGAAGCGATCGCGTTGCATCACCACGCCGCAGACACCGCAATGCACGCGCTCGGACAATCGCTGGAGCGCGCGCCGCCCGCAGACGCAGGTTTGCGACAAGGCCGTCGTCCGGGGGTTGAATTCGATGACCAGCCCACCGGCTCTTTCAGCCTTGCGGGCGAGGATCGTCAGAAACACCCAAGGAGCCCGAACGCCGATGGATCGGCCCAACATTTTCTGAAAAGCTTTGTAGGACAACTTTTCCGTTTTAAAGACCATGCCGTGCGTGAGAAACGTATTGGCCATCGGCCCGTGTACGGTTCGCCGGTGGGCCGCTTCCCGGCGAAATAACTCCGCCAAGCGCGCTTTGGTGTGCCGTTGTCGCCGACTCGTCTTGGTAGAGCGTTTGCCCTTAATAGCCCGCCCCCGAGCATCATAGCAATCGGGCTTGTTGGCCCGTCGCTGGCGGTCTAGATGGCGTTGCAACCGGCGAATGGCGGCGTGATCGCGCACCACGTCGGCAGCAAACGCTTCCAGATCGGCGGATGTCTGTCCCGCCCGGGCAATCGTGGAGGGGCCAATGTCCAAGCCCTGGGTTTCGGTGCCCCAGGGATGACGAAACCGGCCTGTTTTCGGATCAAGCTTGCGCATCGGCAGTCCCTTGCACACCCATTGGGCGAACCAACGGACACGACCTCGGATGGTGCGCCGGACCGGCCGAACGTACTTGCTGCGCTGCGTGAGCCCATAGGCGATGACCGGTTCGCGATCCGCGTGTTTCTTCATCGGCAGAACCAACGATCGCCAGTGCAGCGCGTTCTCCCGCCAGCGCAAGCTCGCTTGGTTGGACTTGCCTTCCAAACTGCCGATCTGATGGAGACCCCGCTTCCCTTTGAACCGGAACTTTTTGGCGTGGCCGAGGGCCATCCGGTTGACGGCTTGGAATGTCCGCTTCGTAAGGGTCTGGCCGATGACCGCATCGACATGATCGCCAATCCAGGAGTGATGGATCTGGGTGGCGTACTGCGAGAGTGCCGATGCGGTGAAGTCCACAGCCTTGCGGGCCATGGCGAAGGTGATCGCCCGTTCCACCGGGTGATCCCGGGAAATATCCCGCTTGGCCGCTTGACAGAGCGTGGATTCCCGCAACAACTGCAACCGCCGCAGCCCTTTCCCCAGGAGCGCATTGTAGAGGTGTCGCGCCGCCTCGAACCGTATCATCAGCCGTCGTTCCTGCGCCGGGGTGACCCGCAGGGGGACTTCGCAGACAAAGGGCGGCGTGGTGGCGCGACCGTGTTTAGACGGACGGATTTTCGATGGTTGGGTGGATGACGGCAAGCGGGACACCTCCCACGGTTAAAACACCCCAATCCCCCATAGGTTGATTATACAGCACGATGACATCTAATGCAAGACGGACGAACCGCTAAAAACTCTTGGCCCTAACGGGCCAATGGGCTTATATCCCCAGGCGTAAACGCCGGGGCTTTACGCCCAAATTTGGTAATACGGATCGTCCCCCCTTTCGACGGACTCCGGACTCGGTTCGTCACCGCTGTTCGGCGGCGGGCCGGTGTTCTGGAGGCGGAACGGATGCGCTGTCGAAGCACGGATCCGCCCCGCAACGGTCATCGCATTCTGCGGGATCTCGACGCTAGTTGCCATGCCGCCAAGAAGGCGTATGAAGATGACAAATATCCTTTTGACGGTCCCCGAGGGAGATTATGGTAGCATGACCGAGAACAATCATCGCCAACAACTGCTTTGCATCTCGATTGATCAGGGACGCGCGCTTCTGATCCGTAGATTTGTTGTTCAGCAAAACACCTCCGCGATTTATGGCGTAGTTGAAGGAACCGGACCCAGTCCGTCGAACTTCAGCCTAGTCGGTGGGAAAGGAAGGTAGCGTGGTGTGCTAGGAGCATGTCCATTAATTCGAATCATGCCAACCGTATCCACAATATATGGTACCGTTTCCAGAAACTGTGGAATATATTGTAGTTTTGCACGTGCTCATGGGGATTTATGGACAAGCTCCTAGAAGAATTCAGACATCAACCGATCGTATTTGAAGGAGTACCGGGACTGCAAGCAGCCGCCATCGGTTTGCGTTATACACTTAACGGCAATCTTACGTCTCCAACCACGACGCTTGAGCTTGTGGTGCGGGCCACTGAAGCTCAGCACATACGTTTCATGCCAGAAAAGGAAGATGATCCGATCTACATCACATCAACGATTAATGTGATGTATCGACGCAACAGTGCGTCCTCTTATTACGTAGTCATTCGTACAACCCAAAACCACTTGCTCCTTGACGCCGATCAATATTGGGAGCCGGATCAGTGGGAAACGTTTCGGAAAAAATCCTTATTTGCACATTGTTGATGCAAAATCCTTAATCCATGTGGGAGAACGAGCGGTACCTTAGCGTTTTTCGCGTATTTAATGCAAGAATTTCTGCTCTTGGACATGTGCTTTGACACCTCCGCTGTTAGGATGCCAAAATCGTATCATCAATTGCAACACTGTGCAAATAAGGATTTTTTTCGGAAAGCCTCCCAAACACTATTGGTGCTAGGCATATTGGACAATGACTATCGCCTGATCCCCTCTGTGGGGCTCGTGGAAGTGGCTCAAGGCCACATCTTTTGGAATCTCCGACCTGCCTAGACGTGGTTGTTCCAAGCCCGCCGCAGATGCGGCCAGCCCTGTATCTTGGGGTGGCCGGCCGGATCGGCGGACGGAGTTTAATACCCGATCGGCGTCGCAATCACATAGTAATCCGTCCCGTTGATCGTCACGTCCGCCTGGGCGCTGCGTTTGTAAGTGTCCGTGCGATAATGGATTGTCGAGCACTGCTTGTGGGGATGTTTCTTGGTCGTGGTGTACTGACAGGCCGCCTTCGCTTTCCACGCCACCGTGAGCGAATACGTGCGCCCGATGTTCGCATACTGCAGATTCGGCGGATAGCCGTGCCAGGATTCCAAGATGTGGCCGGCGGCGGCGTACCGTCCGATTTGCAGCAAATGCAGCGTCTTGGGAAAGTAATTGTAGAGATTGCCCGTGTGGGGCACGTACCCGGGATTCCCCGGCGCGGCGGGCACGCCTTGCGTATACGGCAAGCTTGCGGTCAGGGTCACATGATCCACGGTGTCGATGGACGGCAGGGTCGGCGGCGGAACCTGCAACTGCAGTTGGATGGTATCGCCAAATTTGGCTCCGTAGTCCGAATTTTGCACAAACCACGCGGCAGAGTTGCCCGACAGCGTCGGAGGAATGGTGCAGGTATGCCACACCTGAAAACTACTGCTGGTGGGCACCGTGCCGCCGTTGTATCCGGTGTTGACCACAGGTCAGAGTCAGCGTCCCCAGCGCGGAGTTTTGACTTTTCGGCTGGGTTGGCTGCACCGTCACGGTGGCGGTGCCCGACACCGATTGTCCGAGTTCATCGATGGCCGTGACCGTCACCGGTATGCGCCTGCCGAACCGAAATCGGTTGACGCCGGGGAGAAAATTTGCGAGAGTGAAGGTATATTCCTAACAACTATGGCGCACGGAAGAAGCGATCGCAGGCATGACCACCTTGAAGCAGCCAACGACTTTGGTTAGAGGCTTGGCTGAGGGAATCTCCGTCATCTTCAATCCTTTAGTGTTTTGCAGCCTGTTCTTCGCCACCCTGGCGGTTCGGCATCGCCCGTGGTTGGCGCCGCTCTCCGTCTTGTGGACGGCATTGGTGGCAGCCCCCGCCCTGTTGCTCGGATTTGGCGTGCGCCGGGGATGGTGGTCCGACCTGGATGTTTCCCAACTGCACGAGCGAAGGACGTATATGCCTTGGGTTCTAGCTGCCGCCGGGCTCGCCAGTGCCTTAGCTTGGGGCTTTGGGTTTCCGCCCCCCTTGAAATGGTCCATCGACAGCATATTCTTCTGGCTGGTTATATCAGTAGCCGTCGGCGTGGCGTGGAAAATCTCTCTGCATGCGGGCGGCAGCACGGGCATTGTCGCCCTCGCCTACATCATCTTGGGCTGGCGATGGGGCTTGGCCCTTACCTGGGTCCCCATCGCGGTTGGCTGGGCACGCGTCCGGCTTGCCTGCCATACTCCGTTTCAGGTGTTGGCCGGCGCCGTAGCTGGCGGTGCCGCGGTGACGGTCGTGTGGCTGGTTCATCCTGGCATTTAGGCATTTAGCAGCCACGCCTCAACGAACGACCGGGGGACGTCTCAATCGCGGCCACCTTGGGACGCGGCGGTCTATGTCAGAATCCGCTGGGCCGTCTGCTCTTCGATGGCTGTTAACATCCATGCCTTTAATGCGGCGTGCTCTGGCCACACCAGGCCAGGGTCTCGCGCCAGCACTTCGCGTGCCGCGGCGCGGGCCTCTTCTAATAGCGCCAGGTCGCCCAGCGGACGGGCCAACCGAAAGCCCCGCAAGCCATGTTGGCGGAGACCCAGCACCTCGCCCGGCCCGCGCAGGGCGAGATCCCTTTCCGCCAAATCCAGTCCGTCATGATGCTCGACCAAGGCGGCAAGGCGTTGCTCCGCCTCGTCAGTCTCGTCGTTGGCCAGCAAGAAACAGACGGCCGGGTGCTCACCCCGCCCCACGCGCCCTCGCAGCTGGTGTAGCTGCGCAATGCCAAAGCGTTCAGCGTTTTCAACGACCATTACGGTGGCATTGGGAACATCGACGCCAACTTCGATGATATTGGTAGTAACCAATACGTCCAGCCGATGATCCCGGAACGCCTGCATCACTCCGTTCTTTTCCTCCGCTGGCAACTGCCCGTGCAACAGCCCCACCTTCCACGATGCGGCCGCGCGCATCCCTTCGGCCAATTCGACTGCTCCCTTAAGACCCAGGTCGGAATTTTGGTGGATCAGGGAACAGACCACATAGGCCTGACGCCCTGAACGCACCGCGTCCGCCACCGCTTGGTAGGCCAGCCGCCGCTCAGCCTTCCGCAGTTGCATGGTGGTCACCGGTGAACGACCGGGGGGCATCCCTTCAATGCGTGATATCTCCAGGTCACCAAAGACGGTCAGCGCCATCGTGCGCGGGATGGGAGTTGCCGTCATCACCAGCACATGCGGACCGTTTCCCTTATCCGACAACCCGGCTCTCTGCCGCACACCAAACCGATGTTGTTCATCCACCACCACGACGCCTAGATCGGCAAACTGCACCTGTTCGGACACCAGCGCCTGGGTGCCTACCACCACGTGCAGGCGATGGCCCCTCATCGCTTCTAGCGCTGGCCGCCGTCCCGGGGTGCGCCCGGTGAGCAGATGCAAGCGCACTCCCAGCGGCTCCAACAAGGGGGCCAGCACCTGATAATGCTGTTCAGCCAGGAGCTCGGTGGGGGCCATAAAGGCCGCCTGCCGACCTCCGTCCACCGCGGCCAACAGCGTCAAGGCGGCCACGATAGTCTTGCCGGAACCCACGTCGCCTTGCAGAAGGCGGGCCATCGGCCTCGCCGAGACCAAGTCGGCCGAAATCTCTTCCCAGGCGGCCTGCTGTCCCCGAGTCAAGGCAAAGGGCAACCGGGCCAGAAATTTGCGGCTGAGAGGGCCGTCGGGCATCACCCGCACGCTTGGACTGCTCCGCTGGGGTTCCGACATCCAGTGGACGGCGAGACCAATCCGCAAAAACTCGTCAAACGCCAACCGACGTCGCGCATCTTCCAACTCGGCCTCGTCGGAGGGGAAATGTTCGTGCAACAATGCGCATGGCCGATCCCGCAGTCCATGCTCGGACCGCAACCATTCCGGTAAGGGATCGGAGACGTCGGGAATCAATTCCGGCAGCACGCGGTACATCAAATCGCTCAACCAGCGCTGGCTAATCCCCGCAACCAAGGGGTAGACAGGGATGAGTCCTAGCCGCGGGGATTGGTCCGCGTCGAGCAATTCCAGATCAGGATGCGACATGCTCAGCCACCCTCCGTATCGCTCGACGGGCCCGCTCACGGCCACCCGTTGGCCCACCGGCAGCTTTGGGGTCAGCCAGCGGGCATGGAAAAACGTGACGGCCAGCCGTCCGCTGCCGTCGTCCACCACGACCCGCAGAACTTCCCTCCGGCTCGGGGTTCGCTTGAAAATCGCCTGCTGGATCCGCCCCACGACCAGGCACTCTTGCCCTAACGCAAGTTCCCCAACCGGCGTAATCTGACACCGGTTCAGATGCCGTCGGGGCCACAGCTCAATCAGATCGCCAACCGTCTGCACACCGAGTTTAGCCAGGGCTTGGGCACGACGCTTTCCCACCCCCGAAAGCCGAATCACTGGTTCATCGGGCACGATTCGGTGATCCCGCGAGCTGACGCGGCTTCCGACCACCGCGTCGCCAACCTGGCCTGGGGCGCCTGCTTCCATCTTTTCGCCTCCTCTGGCGACGGCTCAGCACCAGGGATGACCCGAACAACGCAAACAGTGTCATGATACGCTATACTGCTCACGGATGAAAATTTGTTAACCTAGGAATGCTCGTCACGGCTAAAACACCTGAGACCGGAGCGGATATCCGTGTTTATCATATCGTACATCTGTATGTTAAGAAGATTCTACCAGCGAGCAGTATATGTTCAATTCCGGCCATGGCGCGTCCAGCCACGCCGCACCCCCCTTGTCGGCCGCGGCTGATTCAGGCGACCTTAGCCCCAGCCAGCGCGGGTCACGTTGCTCGGGGGGGGGTAGCATCAGCGGACCTCCCGGGGTCAGTCCACCGGAACCACTTCTTCTACATGGACGGTAATGCGGCTAGGGCGAAACCCCAGGGCCTGTTCTAGTGCCTGGTTAATGCGGTCAACCAAGGCAACGCCGACCGCATTGAACTGCACCCCGTAGCGCACTGCCACATAAATGTCCAGGGCCACCGCCTCACCGTCCGCGGTGACGGTCACTCCGTGCCCGCGGTCTTCTTTGTTGAGCCACTCGCTTAAGTCTTCGCGAACCCCACGAGAACCCATCTTGACGATTCCCTCGGTGTGCAAGGCCGCGTCTTCGACGATAGTCGCCACGACCTCGTCGTGCACCCGGAGGGTGCCAAAGGACGTCTTTCGCTCCACAGCCATCAATCAGTAAGCCCCCTTACTTGCCAGCCCGTTAGCATTATGGTAGCATACGTAAGCATGAGAGCAAGCAGGGAGGATCACCAAAGTGGCATATCGTTGCGAGATTTGTGACAAGCATTCGGTGCACGGGAACACCATTAGCCATTCCCACCATAAGACACGGCGGGTGTGGAAACCAAATATCCAGCACGTGCGAGCTCGGGTTAACGGCAAGACTCGGCGGATATATGTCTGCACACGATGCTTGCGTTCGGGCCGGGTAGACCGGGCGATCTAGTAGGCGACGTTCTTTGCTTCTGTACGTGGGGTTCCCGAACGGCTTTGTCGTCCGGGATTTTTCATGAGCCCTAGCGAGTTGCTGGTGCTGACCCCGGTCTACGATGCCCTGCGGGATTAGGGATACGAGCCCAGGGACGAGCACGTGGTCATCGACGGGATTCCCGTTCAGTTCCTACCAGCATACAATCCGTTGTTGGAAGAGGCTTTGGAACACGCACGCATGGTTGACGTGGAAGGGATGCCTACCCGTGTCTTGCGGATCGAGTACCTGATCGGTGTGTCCGTTCAAACCGGACGATCTAAGGATCGAGAGCGCGTTCAATTGCTCATGGAAGCAGGTAATGTGGATGCGGAAGCTCCTGGCGGAGATTCGTACTCGTCACCATCTCATGTTGCCGATATTGGGAGGAGAATGGTCGTGAACGCCCCGCACGCCGCCTGCAAGCGGCTCTTGCAGCGAAACAGCGGCGCCGGCAGGAACTTGCGGCGTTGCCGTATGAAGAGAAACTGCGCATTTTATTGCGCTTGCAACAAATGGGCGATATCATCCTCCAAACCCGCGGGGCATCGGCTCGTGCCTGGCCGATGGACGAGAAAACGCTCATGCCCTTTCCTGCCGTATCACCGCTTGACGTTAGCCGGGTAAATTCGGGGGACGTCGAACTCAGACGCGCGGACAATGCCTGCTTGTCACGAGAATAGTCTATACCTACAATCCTGTTGTATTCGATGGAGCGTTCGATGCCATCGACGAATGACCCATTCGCACCCGGCTGGTGCCGAGCCAGGAATACCTTCCATATCTGGGCGACGGCGTCCGCATCACGCGCCCTCGAGCGAGGATGCCCCATCCAATCAGTCTATCCCGGGGCTAGAGTGAACCGTCTGACTACTCAACGATGGTATTCGTAATCGTTTCGTCCGATAACGAACTGACGTCCTCGTGTACTAGTCTAATGGATAGTCAGTTGGCGGCGCCCCGCTTCCCTAAGGGCATCGCGATCATCAGGATGGGCGAGGCCAATCAGCTGCTGGGCGCGCTGGGCCAGCGATAGGCCGTGAAGGTTGGCGACCCCGTATTCGGTAACGACGAATTGGACGTGGTTGCGGGTGGTAGTGACCGCCGCACCCGGATGCAGGGTTGGGACAATGCGGGGTTGCCCGGCCGAAGTTCTCGAAGGCAGGGCGATCACCGAGAAGCCTCCCGGTGACAGACTGGAGCCGCGAACGAAATCCATTTGCCCGCCGACACCGGACAGCATACGACGCCCTACCGATTCGGCGGCGACCTGGCCGGTTAGATCGACCTCCACCGCGGAGTTGATCGAGATCATCCGCGGGTGGCGGCGGATGACCGCGGTGTCATTGGTATAATCTACGGGACGCATGGCGACCGCGGGATTGTTGTCCATAAAGTCATACAGCGATTGACTGCCGAAGGCAAAGGTGCAAACTAGGCGATCCCGATCCATGGCCTTGTACCGTCCGGTTATGACCCCTTGCCGCACCAGCGGCACCACACTGTCCGAGATCATTTCGCTGTGAATGCCCAGATCGTGATGGTCCGCCAGCATGGAGAGCACCAGATCCGGAATTGCGCCGATACCCAATTGCAGCGTCGCCCGATCGGGAATTAGAGCCGCGACCTGGGCCGCAATTTTGCGGCGCACCGGATCTTGCGGAGCCGCATCCCGTGTGTACAGCGACCGTGCATTCCATATCCCGTAAGTGATCGCCGAGGCGGGAATTTCGGCCGAACCAAGGGTGCGGGGCACCATCGGGTTGACGGCGGCCACCACCACTCGCGCCTTGCGGATGGCTGCTAGAGCGCTCTCTACGCTCGTACCCAGGCTGACAAAACCGTGGCGGTCGGGGGGGGTGACGTGAATTAAGGCGTAGTCGAGCGGCAAGTTGTTTTGCACGAAGGATGGGATGTCGGACAAGAACAGAGGGAGGTAGGAGGCTTGACCGGAATCGACGTACTCTCGCGTGTTTTGGCCGATGAACCACGAAATATCATGGAGGTGTCCAGATAACAAGGGGTCCAGGTGGGGAACCGGTCCTTCCAGATGGATATGATATAACGAGACCTCGGTAAGGCCCAGGGCTTTCGCCGACAGCGCCTTCAAGAGTGGCGTAGGAGTCATCGCGATCCCTTGGACATAGACATTCATGCCCGAGCGCAAGTTGTGAAACGCGGTGTCGCAATCTACCATCTTCACCACAAAGCCCTCCTCATCCCACTATGGCTTTACGTCGTCTGGAAGTCAACTGCCTGTCGCCCGCTTGGCATGGCGGCATGAGGGGTCGTCTCTAATTGGGCAAGATCGATGCTCCCCTGAGCGTGGCAGCGCTTAGAACCGGTTCAGGCGGTTGGCTGGCCGTGCTAAAAGTCTCCAACTTCATCTTCATTCCCTGCGCGCGGATCAAGGCAGTCAATTCCGAATAGGTGGCTAAGAAGCTCCACTCCGGCGGCAGCGTGCTGGGGCGGTCGGCCGTGATCGCCGCCAACAGGAGCCCCATGAAGTGATGGGCGTCGAGCATGGCAGGCAGGTCGCCGCCTTGCAGTCGGTCTACACCCAGCACGGTCAGACGCCTGCCACCGCTAGCCGGCACGGGGACCACCTCGGCTCCCATTTGGCGGAGTGCCCGCTGAAACTCGATGCTTGCGGGCAGGTTAAACAGGGGCTGACGGGAGCGCAATACGGTGGTGCCGCTCGCGGTGGCGCCGAGCGTCATCAGCAGGGGGACAACTTGAGCCATGCCGTCGACATCAACCGTGGTACCGACAAGTCGTCCCGGGTTCCGTACGCCGATGGTCCCACCGTCCTGATTATTGCTGATCGCGACGCCCATCTCTCGCAAAATCGTAACCAGCCGCTCCATCAGGCTGGGCAGCGCGTGCCGGCCACGGACGATCTCCGTGGTGCCGGGTTGGGCAGCCGTCAACGCCAGCACAAAAGCCGCAACCCACGGATCGGGGCACGCATCCACCTGAGCCGCTCGATAGGTTTGCGGAGCATCCAAGCGCCACCATCCGCGCGACTCGTCGGAATCTACGAAAATACCGAATCGCCGCAACAGTTGGGTGGTTACGATCGCGTCGGCCCCGGCTGAAAACGTGTCGGCCAATTTAATGGTGACCGGAGCGCGGGCTAAGGGAGCAACCATCAGCACCGAGGAGACCCAACGGCTTAGGAGCGGTGAGAGATTAATCGCCCCGCCTTCGGGCTGACCAGGAAAGGCGCGCACGCTCTTGGATGTGGCGTCAACACTGAAATGGAGACCAATGGCTTCCAGCGCCTTGACCAACGCCGTCACCGGGTATGCTAGTCGCCCGGGGTGAGGTTCAAACACCACGGGGCCGTTTTGCACCCTGGCACCCATGGCCAAAATCCACGGAAGGGCGCCGCAGTCGGGATCGCCTAAATAAATGTGCTGGTCAGGATGTCGAAGCCAGAGGTCGCCGCCGTCCACCACGTAGCCGTCCGTCCGCCGCACAATGGACGCCCCCAGGCGCTTTAACGCCTCCGCCGTATTGTGCACCGCGGGTGGGGTGCATCCGTCACCCGTTTCAATCCAACTCTCGCCCCGAGCCACCGAGGCCAAGATGAGCGCCCTTTGCATGCGCGCTGCGGATGCCGGCAACGGTACCTCGTGCATCAACGGGGGCTCCATTGGGGTTACTCGTAATCGCATTTCCACGCGAAATTCCTCCCCTCGACCGACGATCATCATTGACCTCCGCGTTGTCCCTCACTGGTGAGGCTCTACGCCTTCAGCTTACCGAGTCCTGATGCTCTCGGCGACGCTCTTTCGGCCGAAATAATCCCGTCCGAACGGCGTATCGATCCTTCCCCAGGCGCGGTCATCCAGCGGCTTATGGTCGAAGGCGGGAGGTGAATCGCGGCCGATCAGCGGCGTCACGTTGGCACGGTCTCTCGTGGCGCAGCGTCCCGTCTGAATTTCCGGGTAACGGGTTCGGTATGCCACCCAAGGTCTTCCCCCCAAAACAAGGGAACTGGTCAGGTCGCGCCGTCGGCCTTCTAAACGAACTCCAGCGGCCTTGGGGAACCGTCCAACGCCGAGCAGGGATGGTGGTAGCCATCCCTGTCGTTCGCATCGACCTAACGTCGATCCACGATCTCTTGCCGCAAGAGTCGGTGACGAGGGGGAGCCGGTGATCTTGCCCCATCGCCGGTAGCCCTTCGCCGAGCGTTGCCCCTGCTTATGGGCAAACAGCGATAATCTCCCCGCGATGGAACACGTTGGCGATGGACGCCATATTCAGCCATGGGTATCACTCAGGCACTCCCGCTAGAAATGCAAGACGTGGTTAGGGTTAGGGTTAGGGTTAGGGTTAGGGTTAGGGTTAGGAAGCAAGATGCGACCAATGAGGTTCACCGCGGGCCCACCGTGTCTGTCAGTTGACGGCTAGGACGAAGGTCTCCGGGTGAAGCGGAAGGCTCCGGAACACCGTGAGGCACTGCCGCTTCCGACAGCAAATCGGCCCGGTTTTCGTGCTAGGAAGGATGCCAACACGCCTCGGAACCCGTCGCAACGGCGGCGAGAAGTTCCACCCGGTGCGCCACCTGCGCGATCCGGGCGGAACCACAACCCGCAAGCTGCCAGCGCCATCCCCGACACCACCGCCGCACCAACCCCGCAGTCCATTGCGCTTCCTCTCACCGCCCCCCTATCGTCGCTCGCGCGCCCAAAACAAAAGAAAAAACTGCAAAATCTTGCCGACGACCCGCGGAACCTTCACCACTTGTACACGCACGCCCCACGCCCCCTTCATTCACGGCCGGTTATCGTGTCGATACCAAACGCCAACCGGCCCAAATCATCGCGGCACCGATCAAGATCGGTCCCAGTCCAGACCACACCAGCCACAGCCCCACGCCCAAGGGCCACAACCACAAGGGAAAAATCTTGATGATTAGGACCGCGCCGGAGAGTCCCACTCCCACCCCCATCAGCCGCCGGTACAGCCGTTGCCGAGAGGTGATCCAACCACGCCGGAGAGGTCGCACAACCTCACCTCCTACGCCGTTCGCACGCCTTGCTCACTCCTTCTCAGCGTACGAAGACGAGAGGCAAAAGGTGTCTTGTCACCCCTTGCGCATTTGTTGAATTGCGCTCCCGGGGTCTGCGCTGCCGAAAATTGCTGTGCCGGCCACTAACACGTCGGCTCCCGCCGATTTCACCAAAGGGGCCGTTTTAAGAGTAATTCCTCCGTCCACCTGGATCAGGGGACGTTGCCGGTCTCCGCGCAATCGCGCCATCCGCCGCACCTTATCCACCGCTCGCGGCCAAAAGGCTTGCCCGCCAAAGCCGGGATTAACGCTCATAATCAGCACCAGGTCCAGTTCATCAACCATGTCCACCAGCGCCTCCACAGGCGTCGCCGGATTCAGCGCCACCCCGGCCAGGGCGCCCGTCTCGTGGATCTGGCCGACCACCCGTTCTAAATGCGGACACGCCTCATAGTGTACGGTAAGGCTATCGGCTCCTGCGTCGCGAAATGCCTTGATAAACCGTTCGGGTTCCACCACCATCATATGCACGTCAAAGGGCAACTCAGTCGTCTTTCGCACCGCCTCGACCACCATCGGTCCGATGGTAATATTTGGTACGAATCGCCCGTCCATGATGTCTAAGTGCAGCCAATCTGCGGTCTGGCTCACACCTACCACCGACTCCGCCAACCGTCCGAAGTCGGCGGATAGGAGACTAGGCGCTATCCGTATCCGACGGATGCCCTGTTCATTCTGTGCCATGCTACCGTTTGCCTCCATGGTTAATGGTTAACGCTTCACCCAATTGGTCAGGATCGTCGTGTAGCTGCGGTAACGAATGCGGTCGACCTCTCCCTGGGCCAGCGCCTGCCGCACACCACACCCGGGCTCTACCAAATGTCGGCAATCTCCAAAACGACAATGATGGCGAGCAAATTCGGGAAAGGCGGCCAGGATATCCTCCGCTCGCTCGACTTCAAGGGTCAGTGCGGTATACCCGGGGGCGTCGGCCAGCCAAAACTCGCCAACCAGCCATAAACGTACCTGGCGGGTCGTTTCTCGCCCCCGCCCGATCCGGCTCAATTCTTGGGATTCCAACTTGACCTCGGGCAAAATCGCCGACAACAGACTGGATTTTCCTACTCCGCTCTCACCGGTCAGGATCCAGGTCCCCTGCCGAGGCGAGGCAATCATCTCGTCAATGCCGACACGGGTGAGCACGGAAACCCGCCAGATCCGGTAGCCGACGTCCCGATACACGTTGGCAAGCTGCTCCCACGCGTCAACCGGAGTTAAATCCGCCTTATTAAGGACAATCTCGGCACGCATGCCGGAGAGTTCGGCCAACACCAACCGCTTGTCTAACAATTCGCGGTTGCCTTCTGGGCGGGTCATCGTGTAGACCACCAGCAACCCGGTTACGTTAGCCGCTGGCGGTCGGAGCAAGGTGTTCATCCTCGGCTCGACGGCCGTAATCAGGGCCTGCCCGGGATCGGTTGGCATCAGCGCAACCCGGTCACCTACCATGATGCGCCCATGGTCCCGGTGAATGCGTCCGCGAAGATAGCAAAGATACCGGGTTCCTTCGTCGGTCACCACGGTGGGTCGGTTGGCCTCCAGGGACACCACCAATCCCCTCATCCCCTGCTCGCCGGCTTCCTCGGCGCGGCAGCTGCCCAAGGCCGATTAATGCGCGATAGCATCGCACCATCACCCCCTCCTAGGTCGGTTTCCGCAAGAGAACCATGCCCTCTTCGTGACCCTGCCGATCCTTTTGGAGGGCAGTCCATCGGCTAAGACGGCGCATTGAGAAACTGGTTTCCCAACGTGTTGTTGGTGCCCACTCCCGGGCCCGGAAATGCCCCAGTAGGGGGAGCTGACAACATCAGCGGAGTCTGCGGGTGATTATTCAGATAGGGCAACACTTCGGCGCTCGTGCCATACCAAACCACGGGAACCCGGACGCGCATGCCGGGATTCACCTGTTGGTAAAACATCTCTTTGTTGCCAGCCTGGTCCTCGACGACTGCTTCAAAGAGGGAGTGGGGCGACGCGTTCTGAGGAATCGTAAAGCGAGGTGTGTTCTTGTTCTTCGGCAGATGACGACTCTCTGGACTAGGACCATCGGAAACCCACACGCTGACCTGGCTGATCCCGTGCACCGGCTGATACGGCTTCGGACTCTGGTCGATAATGGTGTTGATCGGTTGCGTGCTATACGAAGCCACCGGAGTTCCCTCGCTCAAATTATCTCGGGCCAGGACGGTAGCCGCCTGAGAGACCGTCATGCCGACCAAATAGGGCATGACTTGGTGGGCACGAGCACCGTTGGACACCCACAACGTCACCACTTTGCCGTGCGCGATAAGCTGATGCGGTTGCGGACGCTGGCGAAGCACCACCCCTGGGGGACGGGCCGACGACACCATGACGACCTTATGACGCAGCCGCTCGGCCCGCAAGCCCTGTTCGGCCACCGCCATCGGCTGGCCGGAATAGTTGGGCAGACGCAGCTGGATCGGCCCTGAAGAGGTGACTAACTCAACCGCCTGCCCCGCCTTCACCATGCTGCCGGGTTCAGGAGTCTCTCGCACCACATACCCCTTGGCCCAGCGGTCGGAAGGCGACGTCCCGGCCATGTGCGCCACCAGCCCTTTTTGTCTGAGTTTCCGTTTGGCGAGCGGTAAGCGGATGCCACGAACATTTGGCACGGCGACCGGCGGAGCGTAAAGCCAATGATAAAAGGCGAGCGCTCCCCCGCCCCCCACCACCAATAGGACTGCACTCAACCAGAGCCAGATCCGCCGTGGGCGTCGGCGCTGTTCCTCCCGGGCCTTGCTGCGCGAAGGGAGTTGCCCATCTGCCGACGGCACCGGCACCGGCAACGCGGACGACGGAGCCTCGTCGATGGCCGCCTCGGGATCTAAGATGCGCAACAAATCCGCCCTGAACGCCGAGGCGGTTTGATAGCGGTCGGCCGGATCCTTGGCTAACGCTCGCGCCACCACCCGGCTGACCGATTCCGGAATCGTGGGGCGGATGCTGCGAACATCGGGGGCCTGATCCTGCAGATGCTTCAATGCCACCCCAATGGCGCTTTCCCCGTTGAAAGGAAGCCGACCCGTCAGCATCTCGAACAGCACCACACCCAGGGAATAAATATCGGATTGAGGTCCCACCAGCTTGCCGCGCGCCTGTTCGGGACTGAGATACTGAACCGTTCCCAAAAACGAGCTGGTGTTTACCAGGGTACCGGAAGCGGCGGCATACGCGATCCCGAAGTCCGTGACTTTGACCGTTTTATCTTCGGCCATCAAAATGTTTTGGGGCTTGATATCCCGGTGAACCAGCTTTTGGCGATGTGCCGCATCCAACCCGTCCGCCACCTGCTCAGCTATCGCGATGGCTTCGCGCACAGCCAACACTGGCGTGGTATCCAGCGTTTCGCGGAGGGTTCGGCCCTTGATTAACTCCATGACGATATAGTGGATGTCAGGTTCTTCCCGGCCGACGTCGAATACCTGGACGACGTGCAGATTGGTCAGTGACGCTGCCGCGCGTGCCTCTTGATGAAACCGTCGTATGACATCTGCGTCTTCCGTCCACTGTTGCTTGAGAATCTTCACTGCGACGATTCGACTGAGGGTGAGGTCTCGGGCCCGGTAGACCAGCGACATGCCGCCCGTCCCGATGCGTTCCAAGACTTCATACCGTCCAGCTAACACCTTACCTACCATGGCTCACACCAACTCCATCACGATTCCACCATAACCACTGTAACGTTATCATGTCCGCCCTGCTTCAGCGCTTGTGCAATCAAAGCATCCACGACGGCTTGGCCGGTGAATCGCTCGCAAATGTCGAATAATTGTTCCTCCGATAAAGCGTTGTATAATCCGTCCGTGCACAGCAACAAACGATCGGACGACGACCAGGCCAGGGCCCGGGAATCGACGCGAACGGTTGCGTACGGACCCACCGCTCTGGTCAGCACGTGTCGCTGGGGATGGCGCAACGCCTCGTCGGCGCTTATGGAACCCACGCGTTCCATTTCACCCGCCACCGAGTGATCGTCGGTCAGGCGAAACGCCCCTTGGTGGGTGATGCGGTATGCCCGGGAGTCGCCTACATGGGCAAGCACGAGGCGGGACTGCCACACCACGGCGGCGGTTAACGTGGTGCCCATTCCGGCCAATTCCGCCCGGTGTGTCGCCTCTTGATGAATGCGAAGATTGGCCTGTTGAATAATCCGCGCGAGCACCTCAGCCTGTTCGCCGCGGCGAATGGCTTCCTGCAGCACTTCCACCGCCATCGCGCTAGCCTGCCCACCCCCGGGAGCACCTCCGATGCCGTCGGCGACCGCCACCAACAGCCCGCCGCCCAGTAACCCGGTCGCGATCCAATTATCCTGATTGTCCCTCCGCACCAAACCTTGGTGGGTTCCTCCGAATACGGCTAGGACGACGATCAGCCTCCTCACGATGGCGCAATTGCCCGCAAGCCGCGTCAATGTCTTGCCCCAGTTCTCTACGTATCGTACAAGATATTCCGTGCTGTTGCACTAGATCGCGGAAAGATCGCACGCGCGCCATCGGTGACGGTTCATAGGCTTGTTCGGGTACGGGATTCCAGGGAATGAGGTTAACATGGCAGGGCATGGGGGTTGCCGTCAGCAAGTCGACCAGCTCCCTGGCGGTGCCAGGATCATCATTGACATCTGCCAGCATGGCATATTCAAAACTCACGCGCCGGCCCGTTGTCTCGAAATAGTATCGCGCCGCCGGCATCAGCTTCGCCAACGGGTAGGCGCGGTTAATCGGCATCAATCGCTGACGCAGGGCGTCATTGGGGGCGTGTAGAGAAACCGCCAGGGTAATGGCCAGCTGCTCATCGGCTAGTCGGTAAATGGCTGGCACGACCCCACTCGTTGAAAGCGTAATATGCCGATAGCTCAGGTTGAATCCGGGGGCGGCATGGACCAATCGGCAAAACCGCAGCACGTGGTCATAATTGTCGAGCGGTTCTCCAATTCCCATCAGGTCAACACGACGCACAGGACCTCCGCCCGGCGCACGGTTTGCCGCCGCGGCTGCGGCGACCTGGTCCATGATTTCTCCCGCATTCAGATTGCGCACCCGGCCCAAAATCCCCGACGCGCAAAACGTGCAGCCCATATTGCATCCGACCTGGGAGGACACGCAGACCGACGTTCCGTAGTCGTGGGGCAAGAGCACGGTCTCGACGCGCTCGCCGTCCGCCAACCGCAACAACAGCTTCGTCGTCCCGTCCGCGCCTCGCCGCACCCGTTCCTCATCGACCCGACGAAAGGGATAGCGCTCAGCCATGCGTGCTCTGAGGCCCTTGGGCCACACCGCAATATCGTCATACGTGCGCGCGTCGTGCCGCCAAATCCATTCAAAGGCCTGCCGCCCTCGATAGCTGGGCTCCCCCAAGGTGCCCAGGGTCTCTGCCCAGGTTTCCGGAAGCCAGGAGAGCGGCTGATCCAGGTCGTTGACGCCTTTTCGATCACTCATCACGGTCTCCTTCTCGCCGGCGCTCCGACTAGACCTCCTTAATCAGGCGGGCAATGAAAAATCCATCCATACCCAAAGTCCCTGGAACCATTGACAACATCCCGCCGCGGACCAAACCGGCTAATTCCGGCGCCGGCAGATCCCGGACGGGAAAATCCAAGGCTATCCCCTCCAAGCGAGAGAGTGCCCACTCCATTTGTTCCACGGTTTCTTCCGGCTCCACCGAGCACGTACTATAGATCAGGGCGCCGCCCGGCTTCAACGCCCGCCAGGCCGCCAGCAGCAACTCACGCTGCAAGCCGGCCAGGACCGTGAGGTCAGCGGCGCGTTTTCTCCACCGGGCGTCTACCTTACGCCGCAGAACTCCGAGTCCGGTGCAGGGGGCATCCAGGATCACGCGGTCGAAGGCGTTGGGATGCTCTTGTCCGTAATCGCGCGCGTCGGTGTGCACGACGCTAATCCGTTCCCACAGCCCCGCCCTTTGCGCATTGTGCTGCAGGTCTTCCAGGCGGCGGGCGGACCGGTCGACGGCCACCACCTGAGCATTGGGCTGCCGCTCCAAGACGTGAAGGGTTTTGCCGCCGCGCCCCGCCGCCAGGTCAAGCACGGCGGCCGCCTGTGCCGGCTCCCCGCCTACCCCGGATACGGCCACCCAGGCCACTACCATGCCGCTTTCATCCTGCACCGACACCTCGCCCCGCTGGTAGGGCGCAAACCCTTCCAGCCACAAAGACCCCGTCACCCGAATCGCCTCCGGGAGATATCGGGAGGGCTCCGCCACCGTACCCAATGCCGCCAGAGCCCTGAGCACGTCTTGCCGGCTGGTCCGCAAGCGATTGACGCGAAGCGTCAACGGCGGTATCGCTTGGTCGACGGCCAAAATCGTTTCCAGGTCGCGACCGTAGCGCTGGCGCCAACGCTCGACAATCCACTCCGGGTGAGAATAGCGCACGCTGAGCGGGAGATTTTGGGGAGGGTGGCCCATTGCGCGCCGCAAGACGGCGTTTACCAGATTGGCGGCGGGTGGCTCAGTTTCCTTCGTCAACTCCACTGCGGCGTGCACCACGGCATACGCAGGTACTCGGTCGAGGAAGCCCATTTGGAAAAAACCCATCCGCAGAATATCTTGCACGTCGCGGCTCAAACGGCCACGCACCCACGGCTTCATCCAAGCGTCCAAATAGCGCCGGTGTCGCAGCACCCCGTAGACCATTTGGGTCGCGAGATGCCGATCCGCTAGGCTCAGCGGTTGGTCCTGAAAGGCTTTGCCCAGGGCCTCATTCACTGCCTCGCCCCGTCGCACGCGCTGCAATGCGGTTAATGCCCGTCTTCGAGCGTGCCCGGGTCCCGTCATTTGAGCCGCTCCGGACATCGGCCCCGCAGCCCCCGGCAAAACGCGCCCGGGGTCATCCAAGATTTGCCGGCCGGCCGGATGCGGTCGACGTAGAGCGCACCGGTGCCGCAGCCGACGATCCAAGCCTCGCGATCCATGCGTATCACCCCCGCCTCCATCGACAGGTCCAACACCCGCGCCGGTCCGACCCCGATCCGAAACGTATCCCACATAGTATAGGCGCCGGGGCGATCGCTCATGCTGCGAATCCGGCGCGCCTCGGCCACGGCGGGCCGCGTCCAGTCAATTTGGCGCATCGCGGGATCGAACTTGGGAGCATCGGTTGCCCCATCCTCCAGCTGTGGATGCGCGGGCAAGTCGAGCACCTTTGCCCAGCACCGCAGCCAGAGGTCGCGAGCCAACGCACTCAATCGATCCTCCAAGGTGGTGAACGTATCCTCACCGCGAATTGCCAAGCGCTCCGCGGCCAAAATAGGTCCGGTATCGATCCCCGCCTGCATCTCCATTAAGGTCACCCCGGTTTGCTCGTCTCCCGCCCAAATCGCCCAACCAATCGGGTTGGGGCCTCGCCACCGCGGTAACAATGAGGCATGCAAGTTTACCGCCCGCCGGGGCAAATTCACGAGCCAGGGAGGCAAAATCCTGCCGTAGGCGGCCGTCACGATCACATCAGGGCGATAGGCCATCCACTCCGCGCGCAGATCGGCCAACCGTCGGGGCCGGTCAAGCGCTATCTGCTGCGCCAAGGCGTACGCAGACACCGGAGACGGGCGCACGTGATGCCCCCGACCTTGAGGACGGTCGGGTTGGCTCACCACCCGCAGTTCGCTGGGGGCCAGAACTTGAACCATGCCCTCCAGCACGCGCACCGCATAGTTTGAGGAGCCCATCAACATGACTCGCATGACCTTCCGCCTCCCTGTGTGCTGCCCCAACGGCCAACCGGGTTCAGAGCATGAAGTAAGGATCAATCGTCACCTGAACCCCCGAACGGCCCTTGAGGACGGCCCCCAACCGGTCGAGTTGAGCGCCGCGCACCGCGCTTTTGAGTAAAATGTGAAATCGAAAGAATTCCCGGACTTTCGCGATCGGCGCCGGCGCGGGCCCCAGCACGGCCACCGCGCCATCCACCTGGGAACGCACCAGGTCCGCCGTTTCCTGCGCCATCTCCCGCGCCTTGTGCTCGTCCCGATCGCGAATCTCAAGCAGCCACAGCTGGCGGAACGGGGGATACCCGGCCGCCTCCCGATACTGCAGTTCCTCATCAAGAAAACCCTGATAATCCGCCTGTACCGCCCGAACAATCGCATAGTGTTCAGGGTTATAGGTCTGAATCACCACGTGGCCGGGGATTTGTCCCCGGCCCGCGCGGCCGGATGCCTGCACCAGCAGCTGAAAGGTCCGCTCCCCGCTACGGAAATCGGGAAAATTCAGCGAAACGTCGGCGGCCAAAATCCCCACCAACGTCACCATGGGCCAGTCCATGCCCTTGGCGATCATTTGGGTTCCCACCAGGATGTCCGCCTCCCGCCGGGAAAAGGCCCGCCACATCCGCTCATGGCTCTCCCGCCCGCTCAGCGTGTCGCGATCGGCGCGGAGCACCCGCGCCTGGGGCCATAAGCGGGCCACGGCCTCCACCACCCGCTCCGTGCCCGCGCCAAAATAGCGGATGCGCTCGCTCGCGCAACGCGGACAGCGTCGGGGCGGAACCGTCTCGTAGAAACAATAGTGACAGCTCAAACGTCCTGTTTCCTGATGATAGGTTAGGGTCACAGAACAGTGCGGGCAACTGAGCGAGGCGCCGCAATCGCGACAAAATATGTAGGTCGCGTATCCGCGTCGGTTCAAGAACAAAATCGTCTGCCGTCCAGCGGCCAACGTCTGGGTGACCGCCTCCATCAATGCTCCGCTGAACATTTCATGGTTCCCATTGCGTAACTCGGCGCGCATGTCGACAATGGTCACTTGGGGCAGCGGGCGCTGCATGACCCGTTCGGTCAGTCGAATCCACCCAATCTGCCCATTTCGCGCCCGCCAAGCACTGTCGAGAGCTGGCGTCGCACTACCCAAGATGCACTGTGCTCCCTCCCGGCGCGCCCGTTCTTCAGCGACCTCGCGAGCATGGTAGCGCGGATGCTCGTCTTGTTTGTAGGTGGTTTCGTGTTCTTCGTCGAGTACAATTAGGCCCAGGCAAGGAAACGGCAAAAAGATCGCAGAGCGTGCACCCACCACCACCGGAGTCGTCCCCCGCCGCACCCGCCGCCACGTCTCCGCCCGTTGACCCCGGGAGAGTCCCGAATGCCACACTTCCACCCGGCTGCCGAACCGTTCTCGAAAGCGGGCCACCGTCTGCGGCGTCAAGGCGATTTCCGGCACCAGGACCATGGCCTGCCTTCCATCCGCCAGCGTCTTTTCGATCCGCTCCATATACACTTCCGTTTTTCCCGAGCCGGTCACGCCTTCCAAGAGCCAAACTCCAGACGCCCCCGACAACCGCTGCACAGCGTCTCGTTGCTCGGCATTGAGTTGAACGGCGGGCTTCTGCGGAAGCTCCTGCACCTCGTTCACCGGCACGATCAGGCCCTGACGGCGAAGCGCGACAAACACAGCGGACGATGCCGACCCCGCAGCCAACATCTCCTCCCGGGTAGACGGACCATGTTCCCGCAGCCATTCCCACATCGCCCGTTGGTGCACGGCTCTCGGACCCGGGGAACGCTCGCCTGCCCGCCAGCGCGCAGGCGGGCTCTCAAGCCCATGCGCGCCTTGACGCACTCCGGGAGGGATCATGGCACGCACCGTTTGGCCAATAAAAGCGAGGTACCGCTCGCTCATCCACAGGGCAAGTTCGGTCAATTGGGGCGTTAGGGTGGGTTCGTCGTCCAGCACCGCCAGCACTGACCGAATCTTCGGATCGGTGGCAAACTGGAGAGGCATTGGCTGTTCGCGAAGAACGACACCCGTCGCGGTACCGCGACCGAGGGGGACTTCAATCCGGTGGCCAACCCAGTCTTGCGGCCCCTCGGGCCCAGCCCGGTAACTCCAAAGACGGTCCAAGTCCCCAACCGCGCGTTCGATCGCAACGTCCACCAATCTCTGCTCCATGATCGGCTAAACCGGCGCGCCAGCGCGCGCCCTGAGAACTGCCTGACGTGAAGCAGGATCTTGAGATGCCCATGCTCTTTTCTTCAAGCCGAGTTGGCCATTTTGTCCGGAAAACCGTCGCCGGCCCGCGGCACGCATGCTGGCCATCGACGCCGGCCGGACATCACCATGCATCCCGTGCCGCTGCGGAAGCGCCCGATATTGAATGACATGCCATGGCGGGTTGGGCGCTTTGACCACGGCATGGTGCCTCGCTGGGTACAATTGGTTCCAGCAGGCTAATACCCCAGCACCCTGCTTCAAGCGGACAGCGGGTTCCGCCGTCGAACGGAGACGGATCTCGTGGGCTAACGTCGGCATTCAGCGCCTCCTTTAAGCTCTTGCGGTAGTTCCGTAGGCCATCCAAGCGCGCCGAAAAGCCCTCCGTGATGTCGAGTAAATCCTCGACTAATTCCTGCTCGGGCGACAGGTGTTCCTGATCAAGCACCAGGATTTCACAACCGTGCTGCTGACTGAAGCGTTAAAACCACGCGTAGCCAAGTCGCGTCAAACGCTCTTGGTGGGCCAGAATGAAAGTCCCAATCTTTCCCGCGTCAATGGCGTCCATCAAGCCCAGGAACCGCTTGCGGTGGAAGTTCATGCCCCCCGCCGACCTCTTCGATGAATTCCACGTTGGCGAGTCAGCGCGCCGTGCAGAACTGTTCTAATGCGAGCCGCTGAGTCTTCAACTCCGGTCGCTGTCTTTGGCCGCTCACCCAAAAATAGGCCACAATCTTCCGCGGACCGGGCGGATTCGGCCGCTGGTGTCGAAATGCCCGGACTTGGTCTGCGGCACCATAGCGGCGACCCGTCACCGTCTCCGCTGGCGTCGCCCCTGCCGATCCCAACGCTGGATCGTCTTGCTGTTCACCCCGAGCAGATGGGCTACCTGGCGACTTGTCAGTGTGCGTTCCATGGGCGTATTATACATTGTTGAGCACCGTCGAGCAATCTATATGATCATGACTCCTCAGTCTGCGTCGACAGCCTTCGGGCCACCCGGTCCAGGACCTTAGACGCCGTTTCTGGTTTGCTGGTTACCGACTCCTCTGGGCCGTTGGGGCCTATGATCATGCCCTGATACGGCAGATCGGAAAACCCTTGCGCGGGGCCAACCGTGTTGGCGACCACCCAATCCAAACCCTTTTCCCGCAGTTTGCGGGCAGCCGACTCCACTTGCGCGTGAGTCTCCGCGGCGAATCCCACCACCACCGTGTGGCCGTCTTTGACTCGGCAAAACTCCTGCAACGTGTCGGGATTCCGCTTCATTTCCCATAAGAGCCCCACGTTCGCCTTGTGTTGCTTGAGCGAACTCCGCTGCTTCGGCCGAAAATCGCTCACCGCGGCGGTAGCAATCAGGGCGTCGGCGTTCGCCGCTCGCTCCAATAAGGCTTCCAACAACTCCTCTGCGCTGACAATCCGAACAACCTCCACCCGTCGGATCCATCCCGCCGACAACTCGACACCAGGGCCGACCAGCAGGCTAACCGTGGCTCCCCGCCGCAGCGCCTCCCGCGCCAATGCCAATCCCATGGTTCCGGTGGAGGGGTTGGTCAGAATACGCACCGGGTCAAAGTGCTCCCAGGTGGGGCCCGCTGTCACCAGAATCACCCGCCCTGCCAAATCTTTGTTCACCGTCAGGTCGTCCACCGCGTTCACGATGTCTTCCGGCTCGGCCATCCGGCCGTTGCCTTCCATCCCCGACGCCGTTCTGCCATAGACGGGCCCGACCCAGACCACGCCATCGGCGGTCAACCGCTGAACGTTCCGCTGTATGGCCGGATGATCCCACATATGCGGTTCCATCGCCGGGGCAACAATGCACGGACCGCGAAATCCCAGATAGACCAGGCTCAGCATGTCATCCGCCGTTCCGGCAACCATCCGGGCAATGCGATCGGCGGTGGCCGGAGCCACGATCATCGCGTCAGCCCAACGGGCCAGCGCAACATGGCTGAGGGGGCCACGAGGACCGTCAGCCGCCGACAATCCGACCGGTCGACCGGTTAAGGCGGCAAATGTCAACGGGCCCACGAATTGGGTCGCTGCCTCGCTCATGACCGTCTCAACTTCGTGGCCCGCCTGCACCAGTCGACTCGCGACCTCCGCCACCTTATAGGCAGCAATCCCTCCGGCCACGCCGAGCACTATGCGCATACGTTACTTAATCCCCGCCTGTGGAACTACCAGCCGGATCGCACCCGCCCAAATCTCTTGCAAGGCGATGGTGACGGGCTTGACAGCTCCGCCTTCGGTCAACGGCGGGGCACCGTCCATAATCGCACGCCCCCGCTTGGCTGCTCCCACCACCAAAGCATACTTGCTCCCCGCCTGTTGGGCGAGCTGCCCTACGCGATATCCGTCGCTCACCTTTCAGCCTCCGTGTGTCTAGTCTTCCCCGCCGTCGCCGGCATCTTTGTCGTTAGCCGATTCCTCAGCTTCGGTGTCCATGGTGGGAGCCTCGCGGCTAGTTAGACGATTGGCCACCGTTTCCGGCTGCACGGCGGACAAAATCACGTGGTCACTATCGGTGATAATGACCGCCCGCGTCCTTCGGCCATACGTGGCGTCCACCAGTACGCCCCGGTCCCGTGCTTCGGTAATAATCCGCTTAATCGGAGCCGAATCCGGACTGACGATGGCGACGATGCGATTGGCGGAGACGATATTCCCGAACCCAATGTTGACCAACTTAATGTCCAACCCCAAGCCTCCCGATCCGCGGCAAATTGATTGCTCCTGAACCCCTCCGGTCAGAGCAGATCTTAGGCGATCCCCTCCAACCCTGTCAATTGTAGCCTAAACTCGCCCGTTTTTCGATGTGCCTGCCTTTTGGGCCATGAAAGCGCGCGATTTTCCGCCCGCAAGATGCAGCGTGCTCGTCGCTGGTCTGCCATGCACCGCCGGTCCCCATCGGACCGCCGAGGGTTCGCCCAACCCCGGCGCCGATCCCCTTACCCCGGCCGCCCGCCGATCGACACCGCACGCATATCGTCCGTTGCTTGCGTCTTTATTGAGCGACGCTCCGTTCTCCCGAGTACCGCAGTGGGCGCAAGATTCCGACAACCTTGCCCGCTCCAGATTTCACGGAACCGCGAGCCACGGCAAAGGCACAATGGCCTCGCGCAACCGATTCGGTCCTTAACTTAGCTCAACCTGATGGGTGGTGATAGGATGATGCGAAAATCCCTGTGGCCGCGCGCAAGCGCATCCCCTATGCCCGCGGCACGCTGCGACACAGCCCAGCAGGCAGGTGGACTCCTCAGCCCTTAAACTCGCCTCATCCACGATATATAATAGTGAGGAAGGCTTGGCAGGGGGGATGATCCTCGCCTTTGACGCGCTACGAGCCCCCGGGCGACTCAAACAACTATCTAAGCAAGAGGAGACGTCGTGCTATCCCTCATTCACACGGTATCGTCCTGGCTCGAACGATTCGGCTATCCATCGATCATCGCGGTTCTGTTTGCCGAGAGCCTAGGCATCCCCAGCCCTTCCGAAATCATTTTGTTGTTCGCTGGATATCTGATATGGAAGGACCACCTGTCATTCCCATTGGTCGTCGTTTCCGGGGCCCTGGGTAGCACGATGGGCGCGATCGGCGCTTACCTGCTGGCTAATCGGGGAGGCCGCCGTCTGATGCTCGGGCGCTTTCGCTTTATTTTTAAGAGTCCTGAACAATTGCAACGCTGGGAGCGCTATTTTCTAGACCACGGCGACCGGATCATCATTGTTGGTCGCATTATCTCCGGCGTCCGCGCCATCATTTCGTATCCCGCCGGCCTGTTCAACATGCCGTTTCTTCGCTTTATCGTCTATACCGCAATTGGGTCGATCCTGTGGCCACTGATTGCGGTGACTGCGGGTTATATGCTGGGCCCCGAGGTAAAACCGGGCATCATGGTCATCCATCGCTACGAAATGCCCGTGATCATTGTGTCGGTGCTGGCTGCACTGGCATGGTGGTACCGTCGCCGACGACGTCGCTTGCGTGCGCCGAATTCCTGACTTAGGAGCCTGTCCATCAATCCCAATCCCGACCATCTGCAATACAACATCTAGGACCAGCGATTGACCATGCGCCATAAATATTGAAATGGGTACGGTTCCCGGTCCGATAAATGGACAAACTCCTAGGCCGGGCCACCCTATTTCGGCGCATAGATGCCTTCACCGACCTCCACCGCCGGTCCTGTCAAAACCATGTGCCCGCTGGCGGCAACGTATTCCGCCACGAGTTCACCGCCCGGCACCGACACCGTGACTCGGGTGTCGGTTCGTCCGCTGGCGGACGCCACCGCCACCGCGGCGGCGACCCCGGTGCCGCAAGCCAGCGTCGCTCCGGCTCCCCGTTCCCAATGTCGCATGCGAATTGCCGTTCGGGACTCGACGGCCACCGAATGCACATTAATCCGCCGGGGAAACCAGGGATGTCGTTCCAGCCGAGGCCCCAACCGGGCCAGTTGTTCATCATCCCATAGCGGTCCAAATATGATGAGATGCGGGTTGCCCATCGACACCGCGGTAGCCCGAATGATCTCGCCGTCCACTTCGAGCGCATCATCGCGAAACGGCGTGTCGGGGTCGCCGACGGCAATCCCGATGGCTGCCCGCGACCAGCGCGGCGGACCCATGTCGACCTGAATGTGCGTCGCTCGGCCCCGCTCAACCGCCACCACCCTCGGATACAATACCCCGGCACCCGTTTCGACAGCCTGTTCTTCACCGAATTCACGCCGGTCGTAGAGCCACTTGGCCAGCCCGCGCAAGCCGTTGCCACACATCTCTGATTCACTGCCGTCCGCATTGAAAATGCGCATGCCCACCGGGGCCACGGCTGAGGGAACCACGAGGATGATGCCGTCGGCGCCGATTCCGAAGTGGCGGTCGGACATTGTCCGCGCTAAGTCGGCCCAGTCGCGCTCCGGCAGAGCGCGGGCATCGATATACAGATAGTCATTGCCTAATCCGTGCAATTTCGTAAACCGCACTTCGCCGCCGGTTTCCATCTTGACCACTCCTTTGCCCGGCCCTCTTTCCCGCCGTGACACGGCGGTCGGGCTCGCTTCCCATTTTACAATACCGACTCCGGCGGTGCGCGCATGCGTGGGCTCACGAGGTCCAGCGACGCCATTGACGCCGGCGAATCGGACGGGTGATGACGCCACGCAGCGCCGACCCGATCTGGATAAAGCCGGAAGCAAATAAGACAATCCCCCAGTCTCTAACCGACAGGGGATACGTGTTGAACAGCTCGCGTAGGTTCGGAAGGTAAATCACTGCCGCCATCATCATGATTGAGGAGATCACGGCCAAGACCGCCCAAGGATTGGACAACAGCCCCACTTCGAGAAAGTTTCGATCTTCCGAGCGAACATCAAAAACATGCAAGAGCTGACTCATTACCAGCGTTCCCAGGGCCAGCGTGCGCGCTTCTCGGAGCCCGCTGGCTAAGGGGCCCAGCGCCCAAGCGAACACGATGAGTGTCGAAATTCCGATAAAGAGACCCCGAAAAGCGATTTTGGCGCCTAGGCCGTGGGCGAAGACACTCTCGTGAGGGGACCTGGGCGGGCGGTCCATCAATCCTGGCGCTGGCGGATCGATGGCCAATGCCATCGCGGGCAGGCCATCGGTTGCCAGATTAACCAGCAAAATTTGGATGGGCAGCAGGGGCAACGGCAGCCCGATAAAGGCGGCTAAAAACATCACCAGTACTTCGCCGATGTTGCAGGACAATAGGTAACGGACAAACTTGCGCACGTTATCATAGATCGCTCGACCTTCTTGCACCGCCTGAACAATCGTCGCGTAATTGTCGTCGGTGAGAATCATCGATGAGGCTTCCTTGGTGACGTCCGTTCCCGCGATCCCCATGGCAACCCCAATGTCGGCCTCTTTTATCGCCGGCGCGTCGTTCACTCCGTCACCGGTCATAGCCACTACTTCCCCTGCTCGCTTGAACGCGCGGACCACACGGAGTTTGTGCCGGGGCGACACGCGAGCGTAGACGCGAACGTGGCGCACCTTGGCCACCAGTTTGTCGTCGGTCCATGTATCCAGCTGGGCACCGGTCACCACCAGATCTCCCGCTCGCAACATATCCATGCTTTGAGCGATGGCACGCGCCGTATGAGGATGATCGCCGGTGATCATAACCGTCCGCACGCCCGCTCGCCGCGCCGCGGCGAGGGCGCGGATGGCCTCCGGGCGCGGGGGATCGATCATGCCGACCAGCCCTAATAGGATCAAATCGGTTTCCATTAGCGATTCCGAGGCTCCTTGAGAATCAGCGGATCCGCTGGAACCGGACGGAAGAGAGCGATAGGCAATAGCCAATACCCGCAACGCCCGGTCGGCCATGGCTTCTTGGGCTTCGATGGCCTCGCGTTGCACCGCCCCCTGCCAAGGCTCAATCTTTCCGTGCCACCAAATCCAGCGACATACTTGGCTGACGCTTTCGTACGACCCTTTGACATAGCTAGTCAGCTCCTGTCGTTCGTCCGCTACCACGACCGACATCCGTTGCCGTTCCGACTCGAACGGACGTTCTCCTCGCCGTGAATACCTGCGCCGTAGTGCGGTGACGTCGATGTCGTTATTCCGCGCCGCCCACAACAGGGCAAGTTCCGTCGGGTCGCCATGGCTGGCGGAGGTTTCCCCGTCGCTCACGATTCCATTGTTGCAAAGGGCGGCACCGATCAGCACGCGTCGAAGCTGGTCCCGTAGCGTGGGATCGTCCGTCACTGGTCCCAGTTGCCCGTCAGCCGAACCCGTAATATGTCGCCCGTTGGTCCAGACCTCGGTCACGGTCATGGAGTTTTTCGTCAAGGTTCCGGTTTTGTCTGAGCAGATAACGGTGGTGCAGCCCAAGGTCTCTACCGCCGGTAATCGACGCACCACAGCATGGGCCCGGATCATGCGCTGCACGCCGAGCGCAAGCGCGATGGTCACGATGGCCGGCAATCCTTCCGGAATCGCGGCGACGGCCAAACTCACGCCGGTTAAAAACATTTGGTACACCGGCTCTCCGCGAAAGAGCCCGGTCACCACCACGACCGCCACGATGGCGATCGAGAGTGCCACCAAGACTTTCCCCAACTGCTCCAATCTGCGTTGCAACGGCGTGGATTCGTTCTGAGTTTCCCGCATCAGATGGGCAATCTGTCCCATTTCCGTATTCATTCCGGTCGCTACCACCACGGCCCGCCCTCGCCCT
The DNA here is from genome assembly GCA_021797675.1 of Bacillota bacterium. Taxonomy (GTDB): domain Bacteria; phylum Bacillota; class Sulfobacillia; order Sulfobacillales; family Sulfobacillaceae; genus JAJZXC01. The sequence goes on from JAJZZH010000078.1 coordinate 30,873, forward strand.
CGGTTGACCGTGGTGCCCAGGAAAACCAGATTGCGCCGGTCAGCCAATTCTAAATTGACAGGGTCCAACGCCTGCGAGCATTTCGGTACCGAATGAGACTCTCCCGTCAGCTGGGCCTCGTCGACCTCCAGCGCAATCTGATGAAGCATGCGGGCGTCCGCTGGAATTCGGTCACCCGCCTCAAGTTCAATCACATCGCCGGGGACCAATTCGTCGGCCGGAATGCGCAGCGTTGACCCGTCGCGCACCACCTGGGCGGTAGGAGCGGTCAGCCGCTTCAGCACCGCCACAGATTGTTCAGCACGATATTCCTGGAAAAACCCCAACACACCATTCATCACGACGATAGCCACGATGGTTATAGCATCGCCTACCTCTCCAAGAGCAAACGCGACGACGGTTGCGGCTAACAAGACGAGGACCATGAAATCGGAAAACTGCTGCAACAAAATCTTCCAAGGCGTGTCCCGCAGCTTTTCGACGAGTGCGTTGAGCCCGATCGTTTGCAGGCGCCGCTCAGCTTCGGCGCCGGTCAATCCGCGATCAGGATCCGTCTGCAGTTTTCCGCATGCTTCCTCGGTGCTGACTGAATGCCATGGCTCGGCCACAAGGTTCCCTCCCCTCTGAGGTCGATACCAAGGTATGTCCCCTGGAGGACAAGAAGAACCAAGCCTAGGGGGATGCCAGCCAGGGATTTACGGCAGCGCAGATCGCCGGACCCTGCGGAGAATTCTTGCCCGTCGCCCATCCATGGGCCATCTTCAAGAAGCCCCGGCGGAGATGCGTGGGGATCGCGACCCGCACCGCGCAGGAAGAACCATGGCCTCCATGAGTCCGGCCCCCCGCCCAGGGGCTCACCGGCAAGCTCCTTAGGCTGCAACACTTCAATCTACGTTCCCCATGCGGAATTCGACCGGTCTGGGAGGTTGTCCGTTTATACGACCGGGAACCGTAGCGTGTCAATATTTATCGCTCATGGTCAATCATTGGCCCTATATGTTGTATTGCAGATGGTCGGGATTTGGATTTGACAGGCTCTAGGCCCCGTTGCCCTTCACAACCGCGCACGCGATTTCACCGTGGGAGGCCCACCCTTCGCCGACAGGCATTGCACCCGCTCCGTATGGTCGGCTTTTCATGGCGCACCCATGGGCGCTTTGCACTCGTCGATCCCATGGTCAGCGGACAATATGCTACACTTAAGTTCATCAGGATTTGCAGTCATTCGAAATCTTCGGGATGAGGAGGCCTATGGCTAATGTCTCGGCCGAAAGACACCCCACCGTCGTCTGTGCCGCACCCGCCGATCTGGGCGTTTATCACTATCGGATTATTCTTGGCCGTGATCGTGGTAGGTTATCTGATTAATCCCGCGGCTCGATGAAACAAATCGGGCAATCCCCCACCGCGCCCGGGGAGGAGATCCCCGGGCGCGAGCGGCAGGATTGCGGGCTATCACCAACCGGATCCTGACGAGGTAGAGCCTCCGCCCTTGGAGGTAGAACCTCCGCTCTTTGACCCGTATCCGCCAGAACCCTTGTGAGTCTTCTTGGCGCCCGCCGACCACGCACGGACCATTTGCGGGGTTGCGGTGCCGTATTGCTTCAAAAAGTCGGTAGCGGCGAACCAGGCCAGGATGGAATGCGGTGCTTTGCCCGGCGGTCCAATCAGGACGATCGGGTCATTCACCGGCCCCTTCAAATGGACGGGCACATTGAATGTAAACGTTCCCGCCTTGCTGAGGGGTGTCGGCTTGGTAACCACGCGCGCGCCCTCGGCGTCGGTGACCACGGCGACAACACTCTTTACTCCTGCCGTCGTGCCGACCAGGGTTTTCGGTACGGGCGCTCCACTGGCCATGATGCCTGGTGGAATGAGCAGCCAAGTACCGGACACGCTGAGATGGGTCCGGGTTAGTGTTGCGTTGCCAGCCGCCACCCACGGTGCGACTCCGCTCTTGACACCACGTAGGGTGACTTTAGGAATGTTTCCGTACACCGGACTTTTCAAAAGAACCTGCGACTTTACAGGCGCGGCCAGCGTAACACTTCCAGCCAACGCGAGCATCGCGGCGGTCGTCGCCGCGGCTATCCAGTAGCGTGATGTCCTCATAGCAACCCATCGCCCTCCCTATCGAATTTTTGCCGCTGCTGCAAAGGAAAAATAACAGCGGACCCAGCATAAATCCGCACCGAGTCGGCAGCCATCGCGATCCTTGGCCGCAATCACCCTTTGACCTCGATACCCTCGCTCCTCGCTATTGGGCATCATACAGGCACGAATCTCTCACCCGCCTGCTCCCCGGAGGGACCGTTGCGTTGGTCGGGGAATCGGCATCGTCGCAGGAATTTGCCTCACGCAGCCGCCAGGCCGCCGCGAACCCTCGACCACCCATACCCGAAGCTCCCCCACCAAAGTAATCGAATCCGCATCCCATAACGAAGAACCTTACTTTCCGTATCCATTCATACCATACCCTACCTTCTCTAAGAGCAACGTGAGAATTTCTTCTGCTTTTAGTGGTTTTTTCCCAATAT
>JAJZZH010000095.1 GCA_021797675.1 Bacillota bacterium
CCGGGCAGGCCGGTCAATCGCCGATGTTTTACAAACATACAGCCCAATAATGAGGAGAGGGTCGCCGAATCATATACGAATCATATAACATTCAGTATGGCAAAAAATTTGAACAGAGAGCAGTATAGCAAGCGTATTGGAAACGGTTCGGATGCCGCCCCTGGCGGAGTTCCGTATCATGGACGGAACAGTCTTCCGTGCCACCCGCGGGACACGCAAACTGCGCGCTGCGGACCAAGTCCACGGGGATGGTAATTGGCCCTTCACCTGATCCAACTGATCCAACTAGGCCGCGATCACCTGCCAGGGCTTCTTGCAACCCCAAAGCGGCGGAAAAGATCTACGGGGCCGATTGCGAACTCGGCAGGATCCCACCCAATCTTTCGGCCGGCCGGTTGTCACCCGCCGACGTGGGGAGGGCCCACGGAATGGGCCGAAGGGCAGCCTTGCCGGGGCATCCGGTGGCCTAACGCCGGCCGGTCGAATTTCTTTTCGGCAACCGTTCTCGTGGGCGAGGCCCCAACTGCGTATCGACGCCCAATGGGCTGAATCCATTCCCTGAAAGGCGTTGACGCGTGGGGAGGGTACCGCTTGGTTGGGGAAGTTTGGCCACACCCCGCGGGATTCGCAAGCCGTGACGAACTTCCTGCGCCCTTAGTGGCCGGCCAGTAAGTTCCAAGGAACCGCCCTCAGCACGGGGTCGTCCACCTTCGCGGCGACAGGTCCAGTTCCCCGTCAACGCGCCCCAAGACCCATTTCAGAGCGATCCCCTGACCGACACTACGGATCTGACTGCCATCCCCCGGCGACCGCAGCCTTCCCCATGGTGGCGGCCCTCTTCCAGCCAAGTCTCGGTCGTCGGCTGCAAGCCTGACGCAATCAGGCTATTGTTCCATTTGCTTGGCCAGGAAACCTGCCGCCGTCTCGGCTAGCTTCACTTCCATCTCGCTCATTTTGGCATCCGGTTCTCGGCTGCAAATGACGATCGCGCCAATCGGATCGCCTTCGGCAATAATCGGTGCAATGACTTCGGTCACAAACCTATCTTCATCCTCGTCGCCGATGATGCTGCCGCGGGGACGATGATCTCCTTTGTTAAAGAAGAAGGTCTTGCGATCTTCCATCGACCGTTCCAGCAAGGCGCCAACAGGCTTGTTGAGAAATTCTTTTTTCGGTGCACCGGCGACGGCGATCACCGTGTCGCGGTCAGCGATCAGCGCAATATGCCCGACCGCCTCATAGAGCGAGTCAGCATATTCCTTTGCAAAATCACCCAGTTCGCCAATCGGAGAGTACTTTTTGAGGATGACTTCCCCGTCGCGATCAACGAAAATTTCCAGCGGGTCGCCCTCTCGAATCCTCAAGGTTCTCCGGATTTCCTTGGGAATCACAACCCTGCCCAAATCGTCGATCCGGCGCACGATCCCCGTTGCTTTCACGTCAGACCCTCCCTTCGCCTGGTGCCTCTTGCAGTAGTATATCGAGGCGCAGCGCGGTTTATGCATTTCTTCCAGTTCTGCCGGAAGGTAGAAAACCCACCCTTCTACGCTTCGGTTGTTCTGCGTTCTGCCCGTGAGTCCGGGGACTGATTCCCCGCTGCCGACAGCGTGGCCCATCTTTCGACAAGTCACATGATCCGCTTCCCGCGCGGTGCGCCCGGATTTATCAGCCCAACCTCGATGCTAGGGTGGCCAACTCCGCCGTGCCCTATACTCTGCGATTAACCGGCGGCATCCTTGGATCTAAGCATATCACAGAGGACAAATCGTACCGAATCGAGGCCTTAGGCCACCCGGTTATCATCCACTTTGCTCGGCCACACCGACTTCGACGGCTTCTTTGAGCAGGCCCAACACTTCTCGCGCGGTGGCTGCCGCCGCCTCGATCGACACCTTGCTCGGTTCAAGACGGATAGCAATTTCCTCCGACTTGCCCGGCATCACGCGACCGGGATAGCGGCGCACGAGCGCCGCCAGGGCCTCGCCGGTCACTGGCGACTCGGAGGAGGCCTTCAACACCACCCGGTCGCGTTGCCATCCCACATACGTCATTCCCAGACTGAGCGCCAGTACGCGGATCCGCGCGGTTTCCAACAAACGGACGACCGGCGTGGGCCAGGATCCAAAGCGGTCGAGCAGTTCGTCACCGATCGCGTCGATGGTCTCCACATCGTCGGCGGAGACCATGCGTTTGTATATCAGGATCTTTTGCCGCGGGTCTTCGATATAGGCGTCTGGCAGATACGCGTCCACCTTCAGCTCAATTTGCGGTTCAATCCGGTCGCTGCTCGGCTGGCCCTTAAGTTCCCGCACCGCCTGGGCGAGCAGTTGCGTATAGAGGTCAAAACCGACGGCGGCCACCTGGCCGTGCTGCTCGGCCCCCAAGAGGTTGCCCGCGCCCCGGATTTCCAGGTCGCGAAGCGCGATCTGATACCCCGCCCCCAGTTCGGTAAACTCGCGGATCGCTTCCAGACGCTTTTCGGCCTCTGGGGTCAGCACGCGGTCGCGGTGATAGGTGAAGTACGCATAGGCTAGGCGCGCCGACCGCCCCACCCGGCCGCGCAATTGATAGAGCTGAGCCAAGCCCAGTTTGTCCCCGTCTTCAACCACCAGGGTGTTGGCGTTCGGGATATCCAGACCGGATTCAATGATGTTGGTCGCCACCAAGACATCGTATTCCTGGTCAATAAACCGCGCCATCGTATCCTCAATCCGCGTTTCGTCCATCTGCCCGTGCACCACCGCCACTCTGAGGTCGGGTAGCATCTTCAGCAATCGGCTGACCGAGGTGTCGATGGTCCGGATCCGATTTTGCACATAAAAGACCTGCCCTTGGCGCTCAACTTCCCGCCGGATGGCTTCGCGAATCAGATCGGGGTCAAATTCGGCGACCAGGGTTTCGACGGGCAGCCGGTCCTGGGGAGGGGTTTCGATAACGCTCATGTCGCGGATGCCGATCAGCGCCATGTGCAGGGTACGGGGGATGGGCGTCGCGGTCAGCGTAAGCACATCCACGTCGGCCTTGAGCTGCTTGATGCGCTCCTTGTGGGCGACTCCGAAACGATGTTCTTCGTCGACCACCAAGAGTCCCAAATCATGAAATATGACGTCCTTGCCGAGCAGGCGATGCGTTCCCACCAGCAAGTCCACCTGGCCGCTCCGCAAGCGACGGAGAATGTCCTTTTGCTCCGCGTAAGTGCGAAACCGACTCAGCACCTCGACTTCCACGGGATAGCCAGCCAGGCGGGCCTTGGCCGTGGCATAATGCTGTTCGGCCAATAGCGTAGTCGGAACCAGCAGGGCCACTTGTTTGCCTGCCATAATCGCCTTAAACGCCGCCCGTAGGGCGACCTCGGTCTTGCCGTAGCCGACATCTCCACATAAGAGGCGATCCATCGGCCGCGCACGCTCCATGTCCGCCTTGATTTCTCTAATCGCGCGCAATTGATCCGGCGTCTCCTCATAGGGAAAGGATGCCTCGAAGTCGGCTTGCCAGGGCGTGTCAGGCCCAAAGGCAAAACCTGGGCGCGACTCTCGCAGGGCATAAAGGCGAACCAGTTCATCGGCCATCTCGCGTACGGACCTGCGCACCTTTTCCTTGGCCTTGGCCCACTCGCCGCCTCCCATGCGCGAAAGCTTCGGTTCCCGCCCTTCGATGCCAACATATTTCTGAATCAGGTTGAGCTGTTCGACGGGAACGTAGAGCGTGTCATTGCCCGCGTATTGCACGGTCAGGTAATCCTTATGGCGCCCCTCGATGGTTAGGGTCTGGATGCCGAGATAGCGGCCGATGCCGTGGGTAATGTGGACGACCAGCTCGCCCACGCTCAACTCGCTCACGCTCAACGTGGATTTAGCATGCCGCCGGCGGGGCACCTGGGGACGAATCTCGCGGCCGGACAATTCGGATTCACCGAGCACCGCGAGGGCTAATTCCGGCAGCACAAACCCGTGTCCCAACTGCCCGAGCACCATGCCCACGGCCCCCGGGGACGGCAGTCCGGGTTGCACGGATATTCCAACGTCTAGACAGCGCCTCTCCATGAGCTGATACGCGGCTTCGTCCCGAGCCACCAGCACAACCCGTTGGCGAGCCTTTTTCAGATGCTGCAATTCGCTTTGCAGCAAACTGTCCTGACCGTGAACCCGCGGCGCCGACCGTCCTACCAGGGTTACCTCATGGGTCGCTGATCGGCTGTGACCGTGCGCCATCAAATCCAGGGTCGCTTCGGCCAAAGCGGATGCTCTCAAGGCCGCCGATACTTCGGCCTGCGAATAGACCGTCTCCGTTTCCAGCGGTAACAGTTGGCCGCGCTCCATCGAACGGCGGAAGCGCTCCTGGTCGCTGGCGTCCTGCCCCCGAAATGTCTCTTCCACGCGAGCCCCGTCGACATACACAATGAGGGGCGGCGCGGCAAACAACTGAGTCAGCGGAACTTGTGGGTAAAAGGCGCTTTGAAGCCGCTGCAGGCCAGGGACGGACTGGCCTTCACTGAGGGCGTGCAGCAACTGCCCGTAGTGTTCATCCGCCCACTCGGCGGCGTCGGGTTTCCCGGTGGCCCGTAAATTGGCGCTCAATACCTTGAGCTCTTCGCTAATCCGGCGCATTCCCCGAGCCCGCGCAGTCGGATCGAGAATGAATTCGCCCGCGGGTCCAATCCGTCGCTGCGGGTGCGTTTCCACGCTGCGCTGGGTCCGCAGATCGAAGGTGCGCACCGAGTCGACCTCATCGTCGAACCATTCCACGCGGATCGGGTCTTGCTCGGGGGGGTACACGTCCATGATCCCTCCCCGCCAAGCAAATTCTCCGGGTCGGTTTACTTCCGGCACCCGTTCGTAACCCAGGGCGGTCAACCGTTGGGCAGCCGTGTGGGGAGGAATAATTAGGCCTGGGCGCAAATCGAGGACGCCATCTGTGAGCCCTGGCAGCATACGCTGGCGTACGGTTTCGGCCGGCGCCACGATGACCGCGTCCGCCCGTTCGCGGATGGCGCGCAATGCCTCCAGGCGGACAAATTCGCCTTCCCGGCTCAGGGCGGCTAACGGCCCGATAACCTCGGGGCGAGGGGGCAGCAACAGCGTTGGCCGGTCCGGCAAGTACTGCCTGACTTCCGCCGCCACCCGTTCGGCTTCCATCATGCCGCGGGTCACCACCAGCATCGGCACCGACTGCCGCGGCGGCTGGCTGAGGTAAAACGCCAAAGAAGCCGCTATCCAACTGGGCAACGACCCGGCTAGTCCAAGGATGCGAACCGAATCCCCGCGTGCCAGGCTGGCGGCCGTTCGGCGGATCGGGGAATCCTCTTCCCACGCCGAAAGCAGTTGCGATAAATCTGGCAAATAGTTCCCTTCTTCCTGTCGCCGATGTCCCTGCATTGCCAATCCAACAGAAAGACCTCTGAAATGCGAAGATGCTCTCATTGTATCAAAAGGAACCCCGTACTTCCGGAAGCCGCTCGACGAACCGCCACCAGGGCACCTTCCCGCACCCCCACTCCTCAGTCCCGGCATACCAGTCTATGCGGTCCTTAACAGATCCGGGCCGCCCCTTCCCTTAGACCCTCCACGGCAATCACCACGGACCCACGCGAGCAGTTGTCCCCATGCTTTGGAGAATGCGTGGGGATTCATTCCTACCGTCACTTGTCCCCATGCTTTGGAGAATGCGTGGGGATTCATTCCTACCGTCACTTGTCCCCATGCTTTGGAGAATGCGTGGGGATTCATTCCTACCGTCACTTGTCCCCATGCTTTGGAGAATGCGTGGGGA
>JAJZZH010000131.1 GCA_021797675.1 Bacillota bacterium
TGTTGTCCATCACTGAAACGAGGATACTTGGAAAGCCAACCCGTCCACGGCACAACCGTTCAAATAAGCATACATCCGTTCTCACTCTGGTCACGCAGCAGTCTTTGGGCAAGAGCCCCACCTATGGAAAGCACTGGGGCGACAAACTGCTGGGAACCTTGGATTATGAGAGCGGCGAGATCCCTTGCCGGCATGCGACCCAATATGCCGCCATGGAATTCCCGCTTGACAGGCTGGCTGGCCCCGATTAGAGTAGAAACCGGAGGAGCGGTAGGCTGGCAAAGAACCCATGGCTGTGGATACCGCAAATTTATGTATTTGTTCATCGGCTGTGGACTGGTCGGCCGAGCAGTACAGAAAAATTGCAGATATAGCAACAGGCAATGACCGGGAAGAGTACGCGGAAAGGTCAGGCTTCAGAGAGACGGCCGGACGGTGTGAGGCCGTAGCCTTGGTCTCCGGGGAATGGGCCCGTGAGCTACCAACCGAAATTTCAGTAGGCTTGGTCGGAGTCTTCCGCCGTTAACCAGGAAGGCGATATCGGACCGTGGCAGACGTTCCCGTATCGGTTAAGTGAGGCCGTTATCGGTCTAAGTGGGGTGGCACCGCGGAGAACTACCTTCGTCCCTTGGGGAAGAAGGTTATTTTTTTCGGAGGTGTTCCTGATGGACGATACGGCCGTGTGGCAAAGCGACGATTGCCCGTATCTGGCTGTGGTCAAACAGTTTACGGTCGATCAGCTGACCCCGATTGGCGCGTTTTTGCGTCTGCGCCCACTGGGCGCGCGCGTGTTGTTGGAGAGCGTCGAGGGAGACCTCAAGATTGCCCGCTACTCGTTTATCGGCGTCGGCGCCTTGGCCACCATGGGCCACCGTGACGGAAAGGCGGTGGTCGAGGGACCGGGCCTGGCCCTGACAGACCCTTCGCCGGTTGCCTTGCTTCGACAGGTCAACCAGGCGTTGCGAGTGCCCGTTCCGGATACGCTGGAGTTGCCCTATATGGGCGGGGCGGTGGGATACTTTGGCTATGATTGGATTCGCCAGTTGGAACGTCTGCCTGCATTGCACCCGCATCCCGAGCCTAATTGGGAATGGATGTGGCCGGAAGTGGTCGTGGCCTTTGACCATCATCGCCATGTGGTGACCTGCATTGTGCAGGCTCCGAGCAGCGATTACGGCAGGGCACAGGCACGGCTGGCCGCCATCAGCGCACGGCTGCGCGAACCCTTTTCCTGGCCGGCGCCGGCCATTGAGCGCTTGACACCGGTGCAATCCAATTTGGACCGTGACGCCTACTATGCCATGGTTGAGCGGGCGCGTGAGTACATCTTCGCCGGCGACATCTTTCAGGTCGTACTGGCTCAAAAATTGACGACCCGCGTGGTCGGCGATCCCTTCCAAATCTACCGGCGGCTGCGCCTGTTGAATCCCTCGCCGTACTTATTTTATTTCGAAGGCCAGGCGCGAACGCTGGTGGGTGCGTCACCCGAAGCGTTAATCCGCGTGCAAAACGACACGGTGGTGAACCGGCCAATCGCGGGTACGCGTCCGCGTGGGGCCAATCCTGCCGAAGATCTGCTTTTGTGGAAAGACCTCATCGAAGATCCCAAGGAACGATCGGAGCACACCATGCTGGTCGATTTGGCCCGCAACGATTTGGGGCGAGTCAGCCAGTTTGGTACCGTCCAGGTTTCCGAATTGATGGTGCGCGAAAACTATTCGCATGTGATGCACATCGCATCGGAGGTGCGCGGACGGCTGCGACCGGAGTTCGATGCCTTAGACGCCCTGTCGGCCAGCTTTCCGGCGGGTACCCTGAGCGGGGCGCCAAAGGTGCGCGCGATGGAGATTATCGAGGAATTAGAGCCGGAGGCGCGTGGGGTGTATGGTGGGGTGGTCGGATATTTCTCATACCGGGGCGACTTGGACACCTGTATTGCCATCCGGACCTTGGAGGTGGTGGGCGATCAAGTTACCGTGCAGGCAGGCGGCGGCGTGGTCGCCGACTCCATCCCGGAGGCCGAACGGCAGGAATCGTTTAAAAAGGCGGCGGCCCCGATTACCGTTCTGGATCCAAAGGGGGCGCCGTGGCTATGATTCTAATGATTGACAACTACGATTCCTTCACCTATAACCTGGTGCAGTATCTAGGGATGCTGGGGCAAACCTTGCAGGTGGTCCGCAATGACCACATGGCTCTCTCCCAACTGGAGCAACTTGGCGCCGAACGGCTGGTGATTTCGCCCGGACCAGGCCGCCCGCAGGATGCGGGCGTGGTGATTCCGTTGATCCGGGCGATGGCACCCAAGATTCCCATCCTCGGCGTCTGCCTTGGCCACCAGGCAATCGTCGAAGCCTTCGGCGGCCGCGTGGTACCCGCCGTCCGCTTGATGCACGGGAAGGCTGACCGAGTCTATCATGGTGGCCGGGGCCCGCAGCTCTTTCAGGGGATCGAGGACGGCTTTTGGGCTGGGCGGTATCATTCGCTCGCCGTAGAGGTGCCCCCCGCGATTCCGATCGAAGTTCTGGCCGAATCGCGTGACGGAACGATTATGGCGGTGCGTCATACCCGCTACCCAACCTATGGAATTCAGTTTCACCCCGAATCCATTTTGTCCCCGCAAGGGATGAAGATCCTGGAAAATTTCCTCGGCATTGAGGCGCCCGTGAGCTAACCGAGGGCGACGCCCCCCTGGGCGAATTCGAGGTATGGTATGGAAAGATTACCGGAAATTGGGAGGTGGAATCATGGGCCGAGCGACCGAGGAGGCGCTAAAGGTGGTGGCCGACGGCGGAATTTTGGAGGAATTCGCGGCCGAGGCGGTGATGGACGACATGATGACCGGCGAGACGACGCCGGCACAGATGGGAGCGCTGCTGATGGGGCTTCGGCTGCGCGGAGAAACCGCGCCCGAGCTGGCCGGATTTGCGCGTTCGATGCGCCGGCATGCGGCCGCGGTGGAAGTTTCCCGCCGACCCTTGTTGGATACCTGCGGGACCGGGGGCGACGGCTCCCATAGCTTCAATATCTCGACCGTGGCTGCCTTGGTGGCGGCGGGGGCGGGAGCCACGGTGGTCAAACACGGCAATCGGGCAGCCACGTCGACCAGCGGCAGCGCCGATGTGTTGGAGGCGCTGGGCGTCTCCCTGGAGCCCGGCCCTGAGGTCCTGGCGGCCATGGTGGAAGAGGCCGGATTTGCCTTTTTGTACGCGCAAAGCGTGCATCGGGCGATGCGGTTTGCCGCCCCCGTACGGCGGGAAATGGGGATTCGCACCATATTCAACCTGTTGGGCCCGCTCACCAACCCGGCTGGACCGGAGCGCCAACTGTTAGGCGTGTATGACGCAAGGTACCTGGGACTGATGGCAGAGGCGCTCCAGCGGTTGGGCGTAGATCACGCGATTGTCGTGCACGGTGACGGGCTCGATGAGGTGACCCTGGCCGGGGTGACGCAATATGTTCGGGTGGACGGTGATTATCTGGAGAGCGGCCAATTGACCGCCGCCGATCTGGGCCTGCCCCCCTACCCCAAGGACGCCATCGTCGGCGGGAGCCCCGCCACCAATGCGGAAATTTGCCGGCGCGTCTTAGCGGGGGACCACGGGCCTCATCGTGACGTGGTGCTGGCCAATGCCGGGATGGCGCTATGGGCAGCCCGACTGGCGACCACTCCGGCGAGCGGGGTGGCGTTGGCTCGGGGGTCGATCGATAGCGGGCGGGCCAACGCCGTCCTGGAGCGGCTTTGTCAATTGTCCCGAGCGACATCATGAAGGCGGCGAGGGTTGCCTGGCAAGGGCGGAGGGCACCGCGTGGGCTGACGGGCCAAGACCGGACCGGCGAGTCCGCACGGGGCCGGGATAGGAGGGGCTAGGGATGTTTTTAGAAACGATCGTGGCGGCGGCGGACCGCCGGGCTGCCGCCTGGATGGCCGAATTTCCAACTATTCGCTCCCGGGCCGAGGAAGCGCCGCCGCCGCGCGCGTTGCGCGAGGCCTTGCTGGAGGCCACGCCGCCGGTGGGAGTGATCGCCGAGTGCAAGCATCGTTCGCCTTCCAAGGGCTGGCTCACGTCGACGTATGATCCGGTCGCTCAAGCACGCAGGTACGAGGCCGAGGGCGCCTCGGCGATCTCGGTACTGACGGAACCGGAATTCTTCGCGGGCGCCATGGAGCATTTGCGAGCCGTGCGCGATGGCGTGAGCTGTCCGGTCTTGTGCAAGGACTTCGTGCGTCGCCCGGTGCAGGTGTGGCAGGCACGGAGCCACGGTGCCGACGCCGTGCTGCTGATAGTTCGCATCCTCGATGATCCCGCTCTGTTTGCGGATCTCTACGCGCTGGTCGCCGACTTGGGCATGCAAGCCCTGGTCGAAGTGCATTCCGCAGTCGAACTGGAACGGGCGTTGCGCGTCGATCCTGGCTTGGTTGGCATCAATAATCGGGATCTTGACACGTTTGCCACGCGGTTGGAGTTTTCCCGCGAGATGGCGACGCACATTCCCCCGACGGTGACGGCGATCAGCGAGAGCGGCATTCAGAGTGCCGCCGAGGTGCATTGGTTGCGGAGCTTGGGCTACCGCGGGGTATTGGTGGGCGAAAGCCTGATGCGGGGTGGACACCTGCTGGAGGAATTGCGGGCATGAACGGACCCGTGGTCAAGATTTGCGGAATTCAAAGGCCCGAAATGGCCCGTTCGGCATGGGCGGCCGGCGCTGACTTCCTGGGATTGGTACTGACCCCGAGCCGCCGCCAGGTGACCGTGGAGCAAGCGCGAGAAATCGTTGAAGGGGCACCTGGGCGGTACATTGCCGTGTTCGACGACGCGCCGATGCTGACGACCGCGGAGCGGATTATTGCCGAGGTGCCGCTTTATGGTGTGCAGTGGCACGGAAGTGCGGCCCCGGGCTGGCCGCGATGGCTTCACGATCATGGTCTCCTCGCGGTGACCACCGATCTCACGGTGGCAGATGCCGACGTCTGGCTGCTTGACAACCCGCAACCCGGCTCGGGGCAAGTCTGGAGTTGGCGGCTGCCCAAGACCGGCGGCCCATATTGGCTGGCGGGAGGACTTCGACCGGACAACGTCTGCGAGTTGGTGGCCCGCCTTAAGCCGGCGGGGGTGGATGTGTCGAGTGGAGTCGAGCGTAATGGGGAGAAGGCGGTCGACTTAATCGAACAATTTGTCAGGGAGGCCAAGAGATGCAATCCTTGAAACGGGTTCCTGACGCCAAAGGGCGGTTTGGACCCTTCGGTGGCCGCTATGTGCCGGAGACACTGATTCCCGCTTTGGACGAGTTGGAGCAGGCCTACTCGCGGTGGCGGAACGACCGCGAATTTACGGCGGAACTGCGCGAATACCTGGTCAACTACGTCGGCCGGCCGACGCCGCTTCGGCGGGCCGACCGGATGAGCGCGGCGCTCGGTTTTGACGTCTACTTGAAACGCGAAGATCTCAATCACACCGGGGCGCACAAGATTAATAACACCTTGGGACAAATCCTGTTGGCCCGGCGCATGCAAAAGCATCGGATCATTGCGGAGACCGGCGCCGGCCAGCACGGCGTGGCGACAGCCACGGCGGCCAGCCTGTTTGGGCTCTCGGCGGAGATTTTTATGGGCGAGGAAGATGTGCGGCGCCAGGCACTGAACGTCTACCGGATGCGCATTTTGGGGGCCAAGGTGACGGCGGTGGCCAGTGGCAGCAAGACGCTCAAAGATGCCACCAATGAAGCCATCCGCGACTGGGTCACCAATGTGCGCACGACGTTTTACGTCATCGGCTCCGTGGTCGGACCTCATCCGTATCCCATGATGGTTCGCGACTTTCAGTCGGTGATCGGACGCGAAGCGCGGCGCCAGCTCAAAAAACTGATCAACGGCCTGCCGACCCACATCGTGGCCGCCGTAGGCGGCGGGTCTAATGCCATGGGGATCTTTCATCCCTTTCGCCATGATCCGGTAGAATTGGTCGGCGTGGAAGCCGCTGGGGAGGGCATCGAAACCGGTCGCCACGCGGCCAGCATCGCCGTTGCCGAGCCGGGCGTGCTGCACGGCGCGATGAGCTATCTGCTGCAGGACGCCGATGGCCAAATCCAGCCGGCGCACTCCATATCAGCCGGCCTCGATTATCCCGGCGTCGGTCCGGAGCACGCGTATCTGCATTATTCGGGCAGGGCCCGCTACGAGACGGTGACCGATCGGGAGGCGCTGGCGGCGTTTCATCAGTTAGCCGAATGGGAGGGTATCATCCCCGCTTTGGAGAGCGCCCATGCGATAGCCTGGGTATTGCAGGCTCGCGAGCACCTCAAAGCGGTCGGAGCTCGGGTCTTGATCAATCTTTCGGGACGCGGTGACAAGGACGTGGACACGGTCTATCAACTGGAGGAGGAGAAAGGATAATGGCTGTGCCCTCGGGACGAAGTATCCAAGGTGTTGCCGCGGTTGCCGAGACCTTTCGGCGTGCCCACGATGAGGGGCGGGCCGCCTTGATTCCATTTTTTACCGCCGGCTACCCATCACTGGCGGTTCTGCCGGAATTGCTGCGTGCTGCTGAGGATGCCGGTGCGGACCTGGTCGAGGTGGGCATACCCTTTTCCGATCCCTTAGCTGACGGCCCGATGTTGCAAAAGGCGGCGGCAACAGCGCTGGCTGGGGGGGTGCGGGTGGATGCGATCCTGGACATCCTGGCCCGCACCAAGACCGAAATACCTCGGGTATTCTTGACCTATGTCAATCCGGTGTTGCGGCGGGGATTTGACCGGTTTGCCGACAACGCCGTGGCCTCCGGGATGGCGGGCGCGATCGTGCCAGACTTGCCCTGGACGGAGGCGCGAGCACTGCGCCGCGCATTTTCCGCCCGGGGACTCGCGGTCATTCCCCTGGTGGCCCCCACGTCTACCGACGCCCACCTCGCCGCCCTGCGCTCCGCCGACGGTTTTGTGTACGCCGTGTCGGTGACCGGAGTGACGGGAGCCCGGCAATCGGTCGCTGGCGATCTGGAAACTTTGGTGGCGCGTATTCGCCAAGCGGTTCCGTTGCCCGTGGCCGTCGGTTTCGGTATCGCCACGCCCGAGCATGCTCAGGCCATCGGCCAGTTCGCCGATGGCGTGATCGTAGGCAGCGCGCTCACCGAAGCGATTATGCGACGCCCGCAAGCGCCGGCGGAGGCCACCTACGCGTTCTTGCGGCCCATGGCCGAGGCCTTGGCTCGAGCCCGGGGGGACTGATCGGATGTTGGCGGCCGCGTTGGAATCGCCCAATCACCACGAAGGTCTTGACACTGCCTCTGCGGCGTTGTAGTATGCGGTTCAACTGAATAACTTGAAAGCGATGACCGGGAAGGCGTCGGATGGCAAGAGCCGAAGAGAATCGGCGGTGGGTGCGAGCCGTGCCTTGTGTCCTGACCGTACGCCCGGGAGTGCGCGTTGAACCTCAATACCATGAGCAGTAGGCAAGCCGGTGCTTCCCGTTATGAAGAGCAGTCCAGCATTGATGGACTGACCGAGTGGCTGTGAACGCACGGCCAGTAGGGTGGTACCGCGGAGAGAAGGCCTTCGTCCCTAAGTGTGGGAGGGGGCCTTCTCCGTTACCCTCCGACCGTTTCAGCCTCGGCCCATGCGAACGGGATGCCGGAAGATCATAAGTAGTCGGCACAGACATGGCTCGCCATAAAAACGCGTGCATACACGATACAAGGGGGTAAGACAACGATGATTGTAGTCATGCGGCATGATGCCACCCCGGACGAAGTTGAAGCCATTCGGGCGCGTCTGATCGACGACGGGTTCCGCGTGCATCTTTCGCCGGGCGTGGAGCGCACCATTATCGGCGTTATCGGGGAAAATACGGAAAGGGTGTATGGCGTGTCAGCCATGGCAGGTGTGGAGCAGGTGGTGCCTGTGCATCGACCTTACAAGCTGGTGAGCCGGGAGTTCCATCCCGATCCGAGCGTAATTCACGTGGGGCCGGTGGCCGTGGGCGGCAATCGGGTCGTGGTGATGGCTGGCCCCTGCGCCGTGGAGTCCCGGGAGCAGGTGATGGAGGCGGCCGGCGTCGTCAATGGCCTTGGTCTGTCGGTCCTGCGGGGAGGCGCCTACAAACCGAGGACGTCCCCATACAGTTTTCAGGGGATGGGGGTAGAAGGACTCAAAATCTTGGCCGAAGCCCGTGAACGCTACGGCCTGATGATCGTAACCGAGGCCGTGGACCATGAAAGCCTGCGTCAGGTTGCCGAATGGGCCGATATCGTGCAGGTCGGCGCGCGCAACATGCAGAACTTCGAGCTGTTGAAGGCGGTGGGGCAGACGGCGAAGCCGGTCTTGTTGAAGCGGGGAATGTCGGCGACCATTGATGAGTGGCTGCAAGCGGCCGAATACATCGTGGCGCACGGGAATCCCAACGTGATTCTCTGTGAACGGGGTATCCGCACCTATGAGTCGAAGACGAGAAATACGCTGGATCTGAGCGCAATTCCCGTGGTGAAAGAACTGTCGCACTTGCCGATCGTCATCGACCCCTCGCATTCTACCGGACACTGGAATTGGGTGGCGCCGATGGCCCGGGCGGCGGTGGCCGCCGGGGCCGACGGGCTCATTATCGAAGCGCATCCGGATCCCTCCCGGGCGCTGTCTGATGGACCGCAAAGTCTGAATCTGCCCCACCTGGAGGAATTGGTGCATTCGCTGAGGACGCTGGCCGAAGTGGTTGGACGGACGCTCTGATGTGTGCCCGTCCTTGCGTCGGCGTGATTGGACTAGGTCTGATCGGAGGGTCGGCGGCCAAGGCATTTTGCCGTGCAGGGTTTCGAGTCAAAGGTTACGACCGCAACCCAACCACGATGCGGCAGGCGTTTTTGGACGGTGTGATTGAGAACCGAGAGTCGGGGTGGCAAGCGTGGGCGGAGAGCGTAGATTGGGTCGTCATGGCGCCGCCCTTGGCTCGGGTTGGAGAATGGCTGGCCGCGTGGGCAGCCGTCGTCCACCGAGAGCAAGTCGTCGTCGACGTCAGCTCTGTCAAATTGCCGATCGCCGGCGAACTCGCTGCCCTACCTGCACACCTGACCCCGCTATGTTTGCATCCCATGGCTGGACGCGAACGCACGGGATATGGAGCATCCCGCGCCGATCTGTTTGACGGTCACGTTTGTGCGGTGATTCCCGTGCCAGGGCGCGGTGAGCCGCCCCAGTCTGTGGTTGACGGGGTGCTCGGCGCATGGCGCATGCGTGCCGTACCGATGGATGCCTCCACGCACGACCGGGTGGCCGGGTTGGTCAGTCACTTGCCGTACTTGGTGTCGGCGGCGCTCCTGGTGGCGGCTGACCGCGAGGGAAGTGATCTCGGCCAGTGGCCGACTATGGCCGGGCCGGGGTTTATGGATACCAGTCGCGTAGGGAGTTCGGACCCGAGCTTGTGGAACGAAATCTTGCAGGCCAACCGCGACACCGTGGTTCCCGTCCTGGAGGCCTATCGACAGGTCATCGAAAGCTGGCTGAGCGCTCTGCGCCTGGGCTGTGCACTGGATGGCATCGACCGTGCCCCTGCGGTACGGGCGCGTGCAGAAAGGGGAAAGTCATGCAACTGACGCCGTGGCACCGACCGATCGACGCCCGGATGCGGGTCCCGGGGGACAAATCGATTACCCATCGTGCGATTTTATTTTCTGCGTTGGGCGGTGCAGAAAGTGAGGTGCGGGACTGGTTGGTGGCGGCAGACACGGAGGCCAGTCTGCGGGTGGCTGAGGCGTGGGGCGTGCAAGTGGTTGAGCGCAGCACCCGCCGCCTGGTCTTGAAGGGGCCGGGGGGCCGCGAGGCGTGGCATGAGCCGGACCAGCCGATCGACTGCGCCAACGCGGGCACCACCATGCGCTTGGCCATGGGTCTAGCGGCGGGTGCGCCAACCGGTTTGCTCACGGTGCTGTTTGGCGATGCATCGTTAAGCCGTCGGCCGATGGCCAGGGTGGCCGATCCGCTGACCCAATTGGGAGCGGAATTATGGACCCGGCGCGGCGGGCTGGCGCCGGTGGCCGTTCGCGGACGCCACCTCACCGGCGGCACGGTTGCGCTGGCGGTGGCTTCAGCGCAGGTCAAGTCGGCCTTGCTGCTGGCTGGGCTGAACGCAAAGGGCCGGGTCACGGTCGAGGAACCTATACCTACGCGGGATCACACCGAGCGCATGCTGACCGCCATGGGAGCTCGGCTCACCTCGGAGATGGCGGGCCGGGTGCGGAGGATCACGATCGAGCCGCACCCCGAGGCGTTGCGAACGGTTGACGTCCAGGTCCCCGGGGACCCATCTTCGGCCGCCTTCTGGGCGACATTGGCCGCGCTCTGGCCCGGGGGGAAAGTGGTGCTGGAAGGCGTCAGCCTCAACCCGGAGCGGTTGGGCTTTTATCACCTGTTGGCTTCGATGGGGGCCAAGGTAGGCTACCACGAGCGCGGGTCGGACCCGGAGCCCTGGGGAGACATCACCGTGCAGGGGGGGGCCTTAACGGCGGTTAGCGTGGAAGCGGACCAGGTACCGGCGATGATTGACGAATTGCCCCTGGTGGCTTTGCTGTCCACCCAGGCCGAAGGAGAGAGTGTCGTTCGCGGGGCGGCAGAGTTGCGCGTCAAGGAAAGCGATCGCATTCGAGCCACGGTACAGGGCCTTTCCCGCATGGGTGCGGCGATTTTGGAAACCGGCGACGGATTTCGGATTCACGGCCCGCGCCCGCTCAGCGGGGCGGTGGTGGATGCGCAACGTGATCACCGCATCGCGATGATGTTGGCGATTGCTTCGACGGTGGCCCAGGGAGCGACGGAACTTCTGGGAGAGGGCTCGGTGGCGATCAGTTACCCGGAGTTTTTCGATACGTTTTCCCGGGTGCGGCAAGAGGCGGAATAATGGACGGTGAAGGTTATTATGTCGGCCTGGACGGCGGCGGCACGTCCACGCGGCTGGCCGTGGCTGACGCCCAGGGTACCATTATTCGGCGCGTCGCTGCCGGCGCCAGCAATGTGCTGGCGGTGGGTTGGCAACGCGCCGAGGCGTCGGTGGCTGAGGTGTGGGAGCAAGCGGGAATCCAGGCGTCCGACGTCTCCGGCATGGTGGTGGGCCTGGCCGGATCCGACCGCGACGACGTGCGCGGTCCTTGGCGCCAGTATTTGACGCGGATGGGAATCCGTCGTTTTTGGCTCGTCGGCGACTATCGCTTGGCCTGGGCCGCGCTCACCGGGGGGGCGCCGGGCGCGGTGGCGGTCGTAGGAACGGGGTCGGTCGTCTATGGTGAGGACGGCAGGCGGTCGTTGCGGGCCGGCGGCTACGGCTGGCAATTGGGCGACGAAGGCTCAGGATTCTGGCTCGGCCGACAGGCCGTACGCGCCTGTCTGGCCGATTGGGAAGGCGTGGGACCGGAGACGAAACTCAGCGTCCTGATTGAACGCAAATGGGGAGTCGCCACGCCCGCCCAACTCTTGGCCTACTGGTATGCTCCCGATTTTGATCGCCGCGGCGTGGCGGATTTGGCGGTTGACGTCATTCAGCTGGCGGCCGCGGACTTTGTCGCCCAAGGCCTAGTCGGGGATGCATGCCGCACGCTGGCTGCATTGCTGGCCGCGGTGGTGGACAGGCTGGCGTGGCAGCCGGGATGGCCGGCGGGCCTGGCGGGCGGTCTGGCGCCGTGGCTGATCCCCTATCTAAAGCGGGAATGGTGGAGCTTGGCGCGGATGCCGGCGATACAGATCGTGCCCGCGGCACCGGTTGAGGGAGCGGTGCGGCTGGCCCGACAATGGGTGAACGAGAGGAGAGCGGGCGATGGACAAGTGGACGGAAGAAATCCCCGGGGGTAGGCGGATAAACGGGCAGATTTGGGATAGTCGTGAACGACGGTTCAAGGCCGGGGAGATCACGTGGAATCGCGAGGGCGTGATCGATGGCGTGCGTCCCCGCTCGTCCGTCGAACGACAATGGATTGTGCCCGGATTTCTGGATCAGCACGTCCACGGCGCTGGCGGGGCCGATACCATGGACAGCAACCACGACCGGCTGGCCACCATGGCGGAAGAACTCGCTAAATATGGAGTTACCGGGTTCTTGGCGACGACTTTGACCGCGAGCCCGGCGGCGTTGCGGAAGGCGGTGGCCGCCGCCGCGGACTATGCCGGCGACCGCGGGGCGGAACTGCTGGGAATTCACCTCGAAGGACCGTATCTGGACCCCGAGCATCGTGGTGCGCAGCCGCCGGAGTGGATTCGCCCGGCCGACCGCGGGGAACTGGAACAGCTCATCGAGCGCGGCCGCGGGCGTATCCGGTTGATTACGGTTGCGCCTGAACGTCCTGGGGCAGAAGACACCATCGCGTGGCTGGTCAAACAGGGAATCCGGGTGAACATGGGTCACAGTGGCGCGGATTTCGCTGCCGCCATCCGCGGAGCCGACGCCGGTGCTGACGGGATCACCCACCTGTTTAACGGAATGCCTTCGTTGCATCACCGCGCTCCGGGACTGGTCGGACTAGCGCTTTCCGACCCGCGCATCCGGGTCGAAGTCATCGCCGACGGGGTGCACCTTCATCCGGCCGTGGTCCGCATGGTGTGGTCGGCTGCCCAAGGACGCGTGATCGCGGTGACCGACGGCATTTCCGCCGTCGGCCTGGGGCCGGGGCGTCACCATCTGGGGGAGCTCGAGGTTGAGGTTGACGACCGCGCCGTCCGCTTGCCGTCGGGTACGCTGGCGGGCAGCAAACTGACATTGGCGCAGGCCTATCGCAATTTACTGACATGGAACGTGGACGAAGATCAAATCATCGACGCGTTGTCAACCCTGGTCGCCGAACGTTTTGGCTGGGAGGACCGCGGTCGCTTAGCTCCCGGCTGCCGCGCCGACGCCGTGGTGTTGGACGCGGACAGAAATGTGCTGCAAACTCTGCGGGGCGGCCGCGTGATTTATGCGAAAGAGTCATAGACCCGACGGCTGAAACCGGGGGCTTGTAAGTCCACCCTATGATCAGCCTTGGCCGCCGGGACCTTGGGGGCGAGCGGCTCCGTTCCTTCGATGCAGGCCCGGGAATGCTTGTCCAGTTCCCGGCTCTCTGGTCCTCCGCTAAACGCAAGCTCGGGGTAGTGCTAGCGGTGCGGAGGGATGGTGCGACACGTTGGAACCCTGGGCGAGGAGAGCGATTCGCAAGAGTCCGTTACCAGCCCCTTACGGGGCTCCGAAAGGAGATCGCATCGTGGTTTTGGTCTTGGATAAGCACCCGAAGCCTTGGATGCCCTCTGTACCGAAAAACGGGCTCTTGCGCATCGACTGATGGACGCCCACACCGAGTTGTTGCTTGTTTAAGGAGTCTTGGCTTACAGAAGCATTGGGAGGGTGTATTGTATATCCAAGGCCGAACCAATTCGTTCCAGCACCACACCAAACGGAAGCCTCCATGCGCTACCAAAGTGACCTACCAGTCGGCACCAATATCAGTCGATGTGCAAGAGCCGAAAAACGCGCCCGGTTGTTGTTGAAACGCCGGCGCGGTCGTCCACACCATGGCCCCCTTCACGATTCGCATGAAGGATCGAACCGGCGAGACCTCGCGTTTTCAAGCCCTTCGAGTAAAGTTTGACCCCGGCCGCAAGCAAACCGGGGTTTCTGGGATGGCGCGCAAGGATCCCAAGCCGTCTATTGCGGGATTGTCGTGTACCGCACGAACCTCAAAGCGCGGCGGGATAGGTGACGGGCCGGGCGGCACAAGCGGCGCTATCGGAAGACCCGGTATCGGCCGGCCCGCTTGCAAAACCGCCGGCGCAAGGCGGGGTGGCTGCCGCCGTCGCTGGCAGCCCGGGTGGATCAGACCTTGCATGCCCTGGCCACACTCTGCCAACGCCTGCGCATCACCGCGCTGAGCGTCGAGCACGTCAAGTTCGACACCCAAAAGTTGCAGAACGCCGAAATCTACGGCATTCAGTACCAACAGGGCGGCTTGCTGGACTAGGAGATACGCCAGTGATACTGCGATACCACGGATGTGCCGCTGCCCGTCGAGCACATCCTGGCGAAGAGGCCCGGGGCGGGGTCGGATCGCGTCTCCAATCTGACCTTGGCCTGCGAGGCGTGCAACCAGCGCAAGGGCACGCTGCCCTTGGACGGGTTCCTGACCCCCGCTCGGTGGGAAGCCGAACGCCTGGAACGCATTCAGTCTCAGCGCAAAGCTCCGTTGCGCGACGCCGCCCTAATGAACACGGTACGCTGGCGCCTTGATTGGGGCCTGCGGGATACCGGCTTGGCTGTCAAAAGCGGATCTGGCGGCCGGACCCAATTCCAGCGCATTGCCCGCGCCCTGCGCAAAGAGCACTACTGCGACGCGCTCTGCGTCGGGGAAAGCACGCCGGCATCCTTGACCCATCTCGCGGCCTATGTGGCGATCTGGACGGCCACCGGACGGGGCAACCGGCAAATGGGCGGGACGAACCAGAATGGGTCTCCGATCTGGCATCGATCCCGCCAAAAGACCCCTTCGGCTTTCGCACCGGCGACCTCGTCGCAGCGCACGTAACCTGTGGCAAATATGCCGGCGTATGGACCGGCCGGGTATCCATCCGTGCGTCAGGTTCCTTCGATATTATCGCCGGCGGCCGACGTGTGGCCCAAGGCATTTCCCCTCGGGATTGTCGAATTTTGCAACGCGGCGGAGGATGGCACGATGAGCAAAAACCGCTTTCCTCCCCAGGCCTGAAGGCCTGGGGAGGAAAGCGGGCGTTTGGTGAATCCTCGTTCAGAGCCGCCCTGGCGAAACAGCAAAAATCGCGGGTCGACTCTGGACTTTGCCGACCGACTCAGCCCGTATTGCGCAGGCCCAAGGCGATACCCTCCATGGTTTGCGCGATCGGTTCTAGCCACAGGGGATCACCCGAGCTCCGGTACTGACTCAGGAGATGGATCTGCAGATAATTCAAGACATCCACGTGGGGGTTTCTCCACTCGACGGCCCGGTGCAAGCGGGGCTGGTTGGAAAGCAGGGTCTGGTGCCCGCTAATCAGCATGACGCTGTCGTAAAGACGGTGATACTCCCCTTCGATGAGCGGCCAAAACCGACGCACGAGGTCGGGGTTGGATAAGCGCTGGTAGGCCTCGCCCACCCGCAGGTTGCTCTTTACCAGCGCCAGCTCCAGGTTGTGCAGCAATGTGGTTATGAAGGGCCAGGTCTGATACAGATCACGCAGCAGGGCCAAGTCTTCTTCGGATTGCGTGACCTGTGAAAGGGCCGTGCCCGCTCCATACCAGCCCGGCAACAGCAGCCGGTTTTGACTCCAGGAAAACACCCAGGGAATGGCTCTCAGATCCTCCCAACGGAACTGCTCACGCCAGGAAGGGCGCGATCCCCAGTTGAGGGCGGACATTTCGCTAATCGGGGTGACGCTCAAAAAATAGTCCCAAAACTTGGGGTCGTCGATGAGGGATCGATACGTCCGATGGGCCATATCGGCCAGCCGATTCATCAGATCGATGGCCCGAGGCCCTGGATCGACGGGAGGAAACAGCTGAACCGAGGCCTGCGCCTCCGACATGAGCTCCAGGCTGCGCCAGGCCATGTCCGGGAGGAGAAACTTCTGCGAGAGCACTTCGCCTTGATGCGTCATGCGCAGGGGGGCTTGCGCGCTTTCGGCGGGCTGACCCAAGATAGCATAGGAACTCGGCCCGCCGCCGCGCCCGAGCGCTCCCCCCCGACCATGAAAGAATCCAATCTGGATACCTTGCGTTTGACCCCAGCGGGCCAAATTCCGCTGGGCCTGGAAAATCGCCCAAGAGGCGGTCATGGTGCCGGCGTCCTTGGTGCTGTCGGAAAAACCTAGCATAATCTCTTGATAGCGGTTGCGGGATTCCAAGTGGCGGCGATATGACGGCGAGGCGAGCAAATCCGAAAAAATCTCGGGAGCGCGGGTCAGATCATCGAGCATTTCCAACACCGGAATCAGATCGAACGATAACTGGGGGTCGACGGACTTCATGATAGCCAAGACGCTGAGCAAGTCACTGGCACCGTGGGCCATGGAGATCAAATAATGGGGACAACTCTCCGATCCCCACTGGCGCTGCTGAGATGCTGCGAGCAAAAGCGTTTCCTTCAAGTCTCGGACTTCGGCCGTTGCGGGAATCAAGGCGCGGGGATGCTGGATTAAGTCCTCAAGCACCGCCAGTCGTTGCCGTTCTTCCAATCCCCGGAATTCTTCGCCGATCATCTGTACAATGGCTTCTTCGTGGATGCGCCGGTGCTGGCGCAGGTCCAGCGCCAGCAGATGCCAGCCGAACAGGTCGATCTGACCAAGCAGGCGATGGAGTTCATCGGGCCACAGCGCGGGGTCGTCGGCCCACAGGCGGCCCAACGCGTCTACTTCCTGGCGAAAGGCGTTGGCATGCGGATATCCGCCTACCAGGCGACGCTGGCTAAGGTCCAGTTTAACCTTCATCAGGCCGACCAGTTGGCGTAAGGGTTCTAGCGGATAGCGCTTGGCAAGGTCCCGGCGGGCTTCCCCGAGGGGTTCCTCGTCCGTCGAGCTGAGCCAGTGTTCGACCAATTTGGGATGGGCGAGGTAGCGTTCCGCCGAACTTAGCGTGCGCTCAAGATCGTCAAGACTTTGGCGATAGAGACGAAACGCTTCCTCGCGCTGCCGTCTAAACGTATAGGCCGTGACTTCGGCGTCGACAAACGGGTGACCATCGCGGTCGCCGCCAATCCACGAGCCAATGGTCCAGCGGGCGGGGGGGAGCTGGTGATCGGCTAACACGTGGTTTAAATGTTTCAATACGTCGGGTAGGATTTGAAACAGCGTCGTCGTCACGTACATGAGCCCGAGCTCCACCTCGTCGAGGACGGTAGGCCGGTTGGGGCGCAGGCTGGGTGTACGCCACACCACATCAACCATGCGGCGGACACTTTGACGCCACAAGGTCTCGGCAATGACGCCTTGCGGACGCTGGCTGAGCACACTGGCGAGCTTGCGCATATGCTGCAGCACGGTCCGTCGGGTACTTTCGGTCGGGTGGGAGGTCAACACCACGGTTGCCGGCGACATCTGGTCCGGTCGCAACGCGGATTCGCGGTGAAGTCGACGATCCAGCACTTCAAAGGACCCGCGCGGCGGGTTGCTGGCATCGCCACGGCGGTCGGCCACGGTCTGGATGCGTGCCAAGTCTTCGGCCAGATTTTGCAGGCGAAGGCGCTCGGTAAAATACCGCGCCATGAGGCGGGAACTTTCCGGGGAGTCGACCCCGAGTTCGCCCACCAGGGCGGGGTCGAAGGATTGCGGCCGTTCGCGCCACACCGAACCAAGTTCCAACCAACGCGGTACAAAGTCGCCGATCGCGTTGTGTTCGTTGGCGCTGACGGCCTGATCGAGAGCTTCCCACAAAACGTCTACGGTCTCTTTCCAGAGATCGTGTGTCTCTGCTTCTGTCACAGTTACCTCCTGATATTGTGTCGACTGGATGCAGGGGAACGATCCTCGGTGAAGAGGCTTGCCGGAACTTTCATGGTAAACCTATTATAGCTATCTTAGCGGATTGTGCTCTCGTCGACAAATCATATTCCGTCCCTGCCGGACGTTTTAGGGAGGGTCGATGTCGAACGGCAATCCGGATGCGTTCCTGTCGCGGGACCGCAAGCAACGAGGATTGCCATCCGGTGCGCGGGCGAGGTCGCCACCAATCATCCGTCACGGGGCAACTGGAGGTATGCCCAGGCATAGACATAACCAGACGCCGCGGTGCCGAACCCGAACCGGAGTGGACGATGGCTAGGGCGGCAAGGTGTTGCGGGTGGACAGGGCGCGTCTGGTTTTAGCGCGGAGAAAAAAGGGCCATTCTAGCAATGGGCGCTTGCCGGTGACCAGCCTGCGCCCCACGCGTGGCAAGCGCATTACCAACAAAGTTATGCTGATTTTACCATAATTATTGAAAGCTGGTCAGGTCCATACTATTATAAGACCTGGAGATTGGCCAGAGGTGGTGGTTGGAGCATGCAGGTGCTAGGGCCTGACGAACCGGTCTATACCATAGGAGTCGTGGCCCGTTTGCTAGGGTGTTCGACCCAGACCCTGCGGATCTGGGAGCGGCAGGACTTGATTCGTCCATTCCGAACCGACACCAACAATCGTCTCTACTCGGACTCCGATTTTCGACGGTTGACCGAGATTCACCGATTGACCCAGCAGGGAGTCAATCTGGCAGGAATTCGTGCCATTTTAGGCACGGTGGGCGACACGATGGCGCCCACCGAAGAGCTCAACGACAGGAAATAAGATGGGGGAAATTCCATTATGGCCAAAGTGGTAGGGATCGACTTAGGAACCACCAATTCGGTGATTGCGGTGATGGAGGGAGGGCAGCCGACCGTCATCTTGAATGCCGAAGGCAGTCGCTTAACGCCGTCGGTGGTGGGGTTTAGCAAAACGGGGGAGCGTTTGGTTGGACAGTTGGCACGTCGGCAGGCTGTGCTCAATCCGGAGAATACCGTGTTTTCGATCAAACGGTTTATCGGACGCCGTTTTGATGAGGTGCAATCCGAGCGCCAAAGAGTGCCGTACGCCGTGGTGGGCGGCAACAATCAGCAGGTATTGGTTAACCTGCCGAACTCCGGAAAACAACTGACGCCGGAGGAGATTTCTTCGATGATTTTGGCCAAGATGAAAGCTGACGCAGAAAAATACCTGGGTGAAGCCGTTGCCCAAGCGGTGATCACCGTCCCGGCGTATTTTAATGATGCCCAGCGTCAGGCCACCAAGGACGCCGGTAAGATTGCGGGCCTGGAAGTGCTGCGCATCATCAACGAGCCGACGGCCGCCGCTTTGGCATATGGATTAGACAAGAAACAGAACGAGACCATTTTGGTCTGGGACCTGGGTGGCGGCACGTTCGACGTCTCGGTGCTGGAAGTGGGCGAAGGCGTCTTCGAAGTGAAATCCACCTCGGGGGACACCCACCTCGGCGGCGACGACTATGACATGAAGCTGGTGGACTTTATCGCGTCGGAGTTTCAGCGCGAGCAGGGCATCGATCTCCGCAAGGACCGCCAGGCTTTGCAGCGCCTCATCGAGGCATCGGAAAAGGCCAAGATTGAGCTTTCCTCGGTGACCGAAACACAGGTTAGCTTGCCCTTCATTACGGCCGACCAGACCGGCCCCAAGCATCTGGAAACGAAGATTACCCGGGCCAAGTTTGAGGAGCTGACGGCCGACCTTACGGAGCGGACCGTCATCCCCTTCAAGCAGGCATTGCAGGATGCCAAACTGAGCGAACGGGACATCAACGAGGTGATCTTGGTTGGCGGTTCTACCCGCATGCCGGTGATTCAGGAACTCGTCAAGCGCCTAACCGGCAAAGAACCGCATCGCGGCGTCAACCCTGATGAGGTGGTGGCAGTCGGAGCGGCAATCCAAGGCGGTGTGCTGGCAGGCGAAGTCAAGGATGTGATTTTGCTCGATGTCACGCCGCTTTCCTTAGGCATTGAGACGCTGGGTGGCGTATTTTCAAAATTGATCGAGCGGAACACGACGATCCCTACGCGCAAAAGCCAGGTGTATACCACCGCCGGCGACAATCAAACCAGCGTTGAAATTCACGTGCTGCAAGGCGAGCGACCGATGGCCAAGGACAACCGCACGCTGGCGCAGTTTCATTTAGAGGGCATTCCGCCTGCTCCGCGCGGTGTCCCACAGATCGAAGTGACCTTCGATATTGATGCCAACGGAATCGTGAACGTGTCGGCCAAGGATCTGGGAACCGGCAAGGAGCAGCGGGTGACCGTAAGCGGAACGACCCAGCTGAGCAAAGAAGAAGTCGAGCGGATGGTCCGCGAGGCTCAGGAGAAGGCGCAGGAGGACGAGCAGGCTCGCGAGTTGGCTGAAGCCAAGAACCATGCGGAATCGTTGGTCTACGCGACCGAGAAGTCGCTCAAGGACCTCGGCGATCGGGTGAGCGAGGAGGACAAGAGTGCCGCCGAAAAGGCGATTCAAGACGTGCGCGAGGCGATGAGCAAGAACGACAAGTCGGCGCTAGACTCGGCGCTGGCCAGCTTAGAGTCGGCTTCGCACAAACTCGCGGAGGAGTTATATAAGAATACGGGGGCAGACGGTGCCAGCGGCAGCGGTGACCAAACCCCGCCGCCTCCGCCACCGGGCAGCGGCGGACCCGACGACGACGTAATTGACGCCGACTTCAGAGCAACGGACTGACACGGATCGGACCAGGCGGGGCTACTCGCCTGGTCGTTTAGGGGAGTGGCGCATGGCAGGTCCGAAGGATTACTACAAGATTTTGCAAATTGACCCGCATGCGGATGAAAAGACGATTAAGCGCGCATACCGCAAGCTTGCCCGCCAGTATCACCCGGACGCGGGGGGCAAGGGCAACGAAGAACGCTTCAAGGAAATTAACGAAGCGTATCAAGTGCTGTCCAATCCGCAAAAACGGGTGGAGTATGATCGTTTGCGCATAGGCTATGCGAATCGCGCCTCCCAGAGCTGGGGCCCCGGCTTTCGGCGTGTGCGCACCGAACAGACGCGCTCCAAGGACGATACAGATGATTGGGCGAGTTTGTTCGAAGACCTTTTTGGGGCGGGCGGGTGGACGTCAACCACCGGGACGGCGACGACCGGATCGGCCCAAGTTCCCGAGCATCAGGTCTCCATCGGGCTGGAAGACGTGGCCCGGGGAAGTCAGGTCACCTTGACGGTGGAGAGCTTGGAACCGTGTCCCAACTGCCGGGGAACCAGCCGGGAATGCCCGCGGTGCGGGGGCATGGGGAGTATTGCCACCCCCAAAACTTTTACGGTAAAAATTCCGCCCGGGGTGCCTGACGGCGCCACGTTGCGAGTCGGTGAGCACGCTCGCCTGCGGGTGACGGTTCGTGATCATCCGCGATTCGTTCGCCAAGGCAACGACTTGCGGGGCCGATTGCGGGTCGCGGTGCCCTTGGCCGCGATCGGCGGCGAGATTGCGTTTAAGCCCCTCGTGGGTGAGCAAGTGTCGGTGAAGATTCCATCGCACACCAATGCTGGCAAGGTGTTGCGGCTTCGCGGATTGGGGTTGCCCGCAAGGGGCAAGAACGTGCGCGGGGATCTCTTGCTTGAGGTCGAACTGATGTTTCCGGAGCCATTTCGTCCAGAAGACGACCGTCTATACCAGCAGTTGCTGAAGGGACACCATGATACCGGGGGTGAAATTTATGCGCCTCGATAAATTTACCGTCAAGTCCCAGGAGGCGTTGGCCCAGGCGCAGGACCTGGGGCGCCGCGAAAACCATCAGGCCATCGGGTCAGCCCACCTGTTGATGAGCCTGTTGGAGCAAAAGGAGGGGATTACGCGGCCGATCTTGGAACGGTTGGGGGTGCCCTTGGGCCCGCTAGAGGAGGCATGCCGGCGGGAAATCTCGCGGCAGCCTTCGGTCCAGGGGGCACCGACGGGGTCCTACATGAGTCCCGAACTCAGCCGGGTGTTGGACCGGGCCGACGAGGAAAGCCAAGCTCTGAACGACGAGTTCATCTCCACGGAGCATCTGTTGCTGGCCATGGTCTCCGAGGCTGACTCGGTAGGCGGTCGCCTGCTCCAGCAACAGGGCGCCACGCGCAACGGCCTCTTGCAGGCCTTGAAGAGCGTACGCGGCAACGCGCGGGTAACCGATCCCAGCCCGGAAGACAAATACCAGGCCCTGTCGCGTTACACCCAAGATCTTACCGCCTTGGCTCGGCACGGTAAGCTCGATCCCGTCATCGGGCGGGACGAGGAGATTCGCCGGGTGATTCAGGTGTTGTCGCGGAGGACGAAAAATAATCCGGTGCTGATTGGTGAACCGGGAGTGGGCAAGACAGCAATTGTGGAAGGATTAGCCCAGCGCATCGTGGGCAACGACGTGCCCACCAGCCTCAAGGACAAGCGGGTGTTGGCGCTCGATATCGGGGCCTTGGTGGCTGGCAGCAAATATCGCGGGGAGTTTGAGGACCGATTAAAAGCCGTATTAAAGGAAATCCAAGGGGCGGCCGGAGGCGTCGTACTTTTCATCGACGAACTCCACACCTTGGTCGGCGCGGGCAATGCCGAGGGCTCGGTGGACGCGGCGAACTTACTGAAACCGGCCCTGGCCCGCGGAGAGTTAAAAGCTGTCGGGGCGACTACGCTTAACGAATATCACAAATATATCGAAAAGGATGCCGCCTTGGAGCGCCGATTCCAGCCCATCTACGTAGGCGAGCCGTCGGTCGAGGACACCATTGCCATTTTGCGAGGATTGCGCGAACGCTATGAGGTCCACCACGGAGTTCGCATCCGCGACGGTGCGCTGGTGGCGGCGGCTGTCCTCAGCCACCGCTATATCGCCGACCGCTTTCTACCGGACAAAGCCATCGATTTGGTGGACGAGGCGGCTTCCCATCTGCGGGTCGAGATGGACTCACTACCGGAAGAACTGGACGAACTTGAGCGTCGGCGATTGCAATTGGAGATTGAGCGCCAAGCACTGAGCAAAGAGGACGACCCGGAGTCATCCCAGCGGCTGGAACGCGTGCAACAGGAGCTGGCCGAGCTCGGCGAACGGCGCGACGCGCTGATGACTCGTTGGGAACGGGAGAAATCGCTCGTGCAGCGCGTCGGTGAATTAAAGGCGGCGATTGAAGACGCGCGCACCCGCGAAGCGCAGGCGGAGCGGGAAGGCGATCTGGCCAAGGCCGCGGAGTTGCGGTACGGTACCTTGCTCAGCTTGCAAAAGGAATTGCCGGTGGCCCAGGCCGAAGTTGAGCGGTTGGAAGCGGAAGCCAACGGGCGACTTTTGCGCGAAGAGGTCGACGAAGAGGACATTGCCGCCGTAGTGGCGAAATGGACCGGGGTGCCCGTACATCGGTTGCTAGAAGGGGAACGGCAAAAGTTGACCCATATGGAAGAGCGTCTCGGCCAACGGGTGGTGGGTCAGGAGGAGGCCATTGCAGCGGTTGCCAACGCCGTCCGGCGCTCCCGCGCAGGCCTTTCGGATCCTAAACGGCCGCTGGGGTCCTTCCTGTTTCTCGGCCCGACCGGCGTAGGCAAGACGGAACTGGCCAAAGCCTTGGCCGAATTTTTGTTTGACGACGAGAACGCGCTGGTGCGCATTGACATGTCGGAGTATATGGAGCGCCATGCGGTTGCCCGCCTGGTCGGCGCACCGCCGGGATACGTGGGCTACGAGGAAGGCGGACAATTGACCGAGGCCGTCAGGCGCCGCCCGTATTCCGTGATTTTGCTCGACGAAATGGAAAAGGCCCATCCCGAAGTGTTCAACATTTTACTGCAAACCTTGGACGATGGTCGATTGACCGACGGACAAGGTCGTGTCGTCGACTTTCGCAACACGGTCATCATTATGACGTCGAACCTGGGCAGCGACATTATTCTGGAAGAGTCGGACCATGCCCGCCGCCAGGCCTTGGTGCAGTCCCTTTTGCGGGAAACCTTTCGTCCAGAGTTTCTCAACCGCATCGACGAAGTGGTCGTCTTCTTGCGTCTGACTGCTGAGGAATTGGGTCAGATCGTTCGCTTACAGCTGGAAGAACTGACGGAACGCCTGAAAGAACACCACATCCAACTGGCGGTAACCGATGCCGCGCTGAAGTACTTGGGCGAGCGAGGCTATGACCCTCAGTTTGGTGCCAGACCCCTAAAACGCCTGATCCAGCGCGCGGTGCAGGATTCCCTGGCTATGCGGTGGTTGAACGGGGACATCCCGGAGGGCAGCACGGTGACGGTGGACGCCGATCAGAAGGGAATCATAATCCGTTGACTGGACTTCGCCGCGCGGCCTCCCGGTTGAAAATCTCTTCCGCGGTGGCCGGGTAGACCGGAGGAATTTCACCTCCAGTCCCCCACAGATTCCGGACGTGAACCTCTCAGCTCATCCGGCTCGTGCAAACCTTTCCTCGGCGGCATTGCCGCCGCCGGCCACCGTGAGAACCACCGGACCTCTCCGAAGGTTGGCCAGGGTTTCGTTGAGTTCACCCATCCTCTTCGCTCCACACGCATTACACGTGCTTCGTCACTCATACGGGATGGTCCGCCCCTATTCGATTCGTCGCGGCTTTCTCCTTTCGTGCGCTATCCTTGTAGGGCTTTCGCTTCGCATACCCGGACAGGTTCCCACGTTCCACGTAGTGCGGCTCTGTCGCCGACGCGTCGGGGTTGCAGTTCTCCCCTTTTTTCCCACCCGCCACCTTTGACCTACGCGGATGATTGACGATGGCCGAGTGCAATCCTGCCGGCCTGTCTTCGGCTTGCGGAATCGCGCCGACGAGCGACATCCCTTGCTGGTCCGGCGAATCCGGCCGTCCGCACACCGAAGGCCGGATTCGGGCGGCACGGGTATTGCCCAGGCCGTTTGCGTGAATACTAGCGAGAAGAAACCCAGACGGTAAACGGTGGGATGCAGATTGCGGCGGCTGGTTGGTCTCATAAGTGGCATGCTGGTCCTATGGGCGGGAGGGAGTTCAGCGTTCGCTGTCCACCCCGATCCGCCACCCTGGGTTCCCTTGGCTACGGGTAACAAAGCCCCCCGGTTTGTCTTGACCACGCTGACCGGGGGCAGTTGGTCCCTGGCGGCTGCCCATGGGCACGTGATCTGGCTGATATTCCTCACTTCCTGGTGTTCGTGGTGCGGCGCTCAGGCGCGTTGGCTGGTTGACGCAGGGAAGCGCAGTCCTCACCCGCCAACCATCGTGGTGGTCGACGAAAGCGAATCGCGGTGGCGGGCGGAGTACGGGCTGGAGACCGCGCACGCTTGGCCGGCGGCGGTGCCGATCGTCCTCGATCAGCAGGGGGAGGTGGCGCGCCGCTACGGGGTGCAGGCGTATCCCACTTCTTACTTCATCGCGGCCAACGGAACCATTCGCGGGGTTTATCTGGGTCCGATTTTGCGCTGGCGGCTGCTTACCCCGTATCTGCATCGCGCAGGCTGGCCCGCTGACGCTCAAATTAGGCGCGACCAGCGAAAGCCGGCCAAGCGCAACGCGATGAGGTAAAGACCGCCGGCAAGGCCTAGTCCGGCAGCCAAGTTGAAGGAGCGACTGAAATGCTGGATGAGCGCCCAATGCTGCCAGAGCGGGACGGCCAACAGCAGGGGAACGGTAGCGACGGCAGGCTTGCGCCAGATTTGCGTCCATTGTAGGCGGATGCCGGTCAGCCGCTCGGTCGCCATCGCATTGAGCCACCATGATATGAAAAAACCCGCGGCTAGCGCCGCCGACACGCCTGCGGGAGACCCGAATACCAGGATGATGGCGACTTCCACCGCGCTCGCAATCAAGTCGTTCTTGAGCGGCAGGTCGGTGCGGCCGAGTCCACGCAAGATCCCCGAGAATGCAATGTCAAAGTACAGGAAGAAGGCGCCTAGGGCTAGGGGAGTGAATACCGTCGGTGGCAGTCGGGTGCGGAAGATCCAATCGTCCAGCGCGGTGCCCATTAACAACATGATCACGGTCACGGGCACGGTCAGGTACGCCGTGGCGGACAGACTTTCGGTAATCAAACGGGTGACTTGAAGACGGTCCTGACGAGCGTCGGCTTGAGCTATGGCCGGAATGAGATTGGTCGAGAGCGACACGGTGAGGGCGGTGGGAAAGAGGATGAGGGGCAAGGCCATACCAGTCAGCTTTCCGAAAAAGGCCACCGCGACGACTTCACTCAAGCCAAAACGGCGGAGCTGTCGGGGAATCAAAGCCGCTTCTGCCACACCGACCATTGACCCGAGCAGTCGACCAAACATGATGGGCAGCGATAGCTTGAGGATGGTGCGAGGGTATCCCGTGGACGGTGGACGGAGGGAACGGGGGTTCGCGGCCTCGCGACGGCGCCAGCGATAGAAACCCAGGGCGAGGATGGCCAAACTGATTCCTTCGCCAACAGAGATCAGGGTGGTCGCAACGCCTAGGCGATAGGATAGGAGGTGGTTGGTCGACCAATTTAACAGTTCCCAGATGATGAGGACGCGTACCACTTGCTCGACCACCTGGGCAATCGAGGGGATTTCCATTTGCTGACGTCCCAAAAAGAATCCGCGCAAAACGGCAGAAAACGCGATCGCAAGAAGAGCCGGAGTCAAAAGCGCTAGCAGCGGGCCTAAGCGACTGTCATGGTATAGCTGCATCGCGATGGGCCGTGCAGCTAGCAACAAGATAGCGATAATGGGCACGCTGATGGCCAAAATGATGAACTCTGCCGCGCGTAACCAGGGCATGGGATCTCTGCGGTCGTCGGCGACGATTTGTGAGATAGCGACCGGAGTGCCGGCTACCGAGAGGGTGACCAGCGCAATGAAAAGCGGGAAGAGCATTTGATAGAGTCCCAATCCCTCGGCTCCCAGGAATCGGGCCAAGAGCACCCGGTAGACCATCCCCAGGCTGCGGGAAATCATCGCCGCCCCTGTCAGGGTGAGCGTCCCCGCCCAAATTGAGCGCCTTCGTGATGGCATGGTACCGCCCCTCCCTGCACTCGCCCTTCCGTACGTCTTATGATGTTGGCTCCAAAAAATTGCCAAGCCCTTGTCGAATTCCGATTCGGCCGGGCGGCAAGGCAGGCGTCGGTATATTGGAAGCCGTCATCGAGCAAGCTACCGAAAGTCATTGAAAAGATGGGGGATACACGGTGAACGCCTCTCCAGGGTCTGATTTTCGTCCCATTCAGGTTCATACGGACATGGCTATCGAAGCGCGCGACATCGTCCGTGGCGCGGCAGATCAGGAGATTCCCGGCGTCCGGGTCGATGAACACAACCTGGGAGCGGTGCGAATTACCCAGGTTGAGATTTTGGAAGCCGAAGCCGAGCAACTGATGGGAAAGCCGCGGGGACACTATATCACCTTGGACGTGCCCACGTTTAAGGAACGGGACCCCGACCTCAAACAAGAGTTGATTCGCGCCATTGCCGAGGAGATGACGGGAATGATCCCCTCAGCGCTGGATCATTCGGTGCTCGTGGTGGGACTCGGCAATTGGAACGCCACGGCGGACGCGCTGGGCCCGCGGACCGTGGAACGGCTTTTGGTCACCCGCCACCTGGAGGCGGTCGTCCCCGCCGACCTCCGTGCCCGCATGCGCCCGGTGGCAGCCATAGCGCCCGGGGTGCTGGGCACCACGGGCATCGAAACCCTGGATATTATCCGTGGGGTGGTTAAAGAGGCCAAGCCGGACCTGGTGATTGCCATCGACGCCTTGGCCGCTCGCAAACTCGAGCGCCTGGTGGGGAGCGTGCAAATTGCCGACACGGGCATTCGCCCGGGTTCCGGGGTAGGCACCCAATTAAAGGGACTGACGGAAGAGGCCGTTGGCGTGCCGGTGGTCGCGGTCGGCGTCTGCACGGTGGTACAGTCGATTAGCATTGCTCAGGAGGCCGTCGGCCTCTTGGCCAATCAACTGAAGGGGTCGGCCAAATTCTACGATATCTTGCGAGAATTCAACGGGGATGAACAACGTGACCTGATCAACGAAGTCCTGGGCAGTCGTCTGGGCGACCTCATGGTGACTCCCAAAGAGATTGATGTGCTGGTCAATGACATGGCCGACGTGCTGGCGGAGGCCCTGAACCGTGTTCTACAGCCCCGGTTGGATCCCGAGGAATGGCGATAAGACTTAAATGGTTGGCTATTTGCAAGAGGTGGTGGAATGAGCGATAGACGTATCGGGTGGATCTGGGACCGTTTTGTGCAATATCGGGTGAAATTCTCTTCGAAGCACGGGTGCCGTGTTGTGTAAAACATGATTGGATCGGCCGTCCTGAATAGTGGTCCATAATGCATTAACGGGCAGGATAGTGATTCAGCCCAATATTCCGTCAATTTAGGTCCGGGGTGGCCCGATAATACATTTCGGAGCAGATGTCCGGCAAGCACTGCCGGAACGCAGTATGCGTGGTAAGCAGTGCTTGGTCGAGCAGGGCGACTGCATCCGGATCGAAAATTACTCGGTGCAAAAAAACTCGTCGAATTTCTTCGTCGGTCAGATAGTTTGCAGCTTGGCGGGCAATGGCACGGATTGTTCCGGTGTCCAATAATGAGTGATTGGGGACAACCAGGATTTGGCGTCCGGATGGCGTTGAACGCACCAACTTCATATGGCTTCCTCGCTGGCGATCAACGGCAAAGCCCAACGGCTGCAATGAAGCGACCAGCGCCGCGCCGGAGCATCGACGGAGTCTAGGCATAATCGGGTTCCAGCTCGATCATCACGACAATCGAGGGATTAGGCGCAAGGTTCCAAGCGGCCAAATCCTCACCGTCTAGCATCAATCCCACGGCCTCGCGCAAGTTACTCAAACTTTCCTCGACGGTGGCACCCTGCGTGACGACCGGAAAATCCACGCACTCGGCCACGTAACCCGATTCGTCACCAGACCGAATCACCGCTTGAATGGTATGCCGGGGTTTCATAACGCGCTCCCTCCTCTCTCTAATTATGCCACCAAGGGTCGCCGTTCCCAAGTTCCCGCAGAAGATATCCAGCCTCATCATTATCGCTTACGGGGGCGTATGTCCCGCGGGCCATGCTGGCATCATGAACAGATCGGGACCCAAACCGTATCGTCACTCCGTGGGTGCAACCCAGTTCCACATGGACGAAATGGCCGCTCTCGTAGGCAATCAGGAGCTTGGATTCAGGTTTTGCTTCAATGTAGCTGTTGATTTGATCCAGTCCAAACACGGCATCATGGTAACCCCGAATCAACAATGCGGGATGGGTGACCTGAGAAAATCGGAACATCAGCGGTTCAAAGATCGCGCCTTCTTCGTACAGTGCGGACTGGTGGTCCACACCGCGGGACCACAGCTCATCCCCGAAACGGGACTCACGAACCAGTCGCTGGAAAAACTGTTTGTCGGGACCGTAGATATAGAGGTTGTCACGCTGCTCGTCCAATCCGTGGGACAGCACGCTAAAGCCATCCCACACCGAGCGGTCGTCGAGCGTGTCATCATAGGCGATCGCCAAACACTTACGCGCGTTCTCTTGATTTCCCAGCACGCCATATTCCAACGCCGCGCGCCGCAACAATGAGCGAGCGGACGATGCGAGGTCGAACGTCGGATTTTCGAAGACTAGTCGGTTAATAGCCGCCGGATAGGTGACCGCGTACAGGAGGCCCACGTATCCGCCAAATGAATGCCCGATCAAAGACCATTGGGCGATGCCTAGATGGCGGCGCAGGGCTTCCGCATCCTCCACTAAATCGCTGAGGCTGAGCGAGTGATCACCAAGGGGGTCCTATCGAAGAACCCCTCGCTGGTCGACCGCGATCAGCCGGACCGAGGCTGCCAATCGCTGACCCTGATGCAACACAAAGTCATAACATCCGGATCCGGGACCGCCATGCAGATAGAGGACCGCCGGCCGTTCCGGATCTCCGAGGTCGTCCACCCATAAATGCGTGCCGCGGACCGATACCACTTCACCCATGCCGGCTCACCTCACGAGGAATGCGTTAATGTGGTCGTTATATCAAGGGAGGAGTTGGGTGATAGGGAACTATAGGGGGCGTTTGTGCCGTAGCGCTTACGGTATGAACAGACAGAGGAGTATGCCCCACCCATGAAAAGCCAGCACGGTGCTAGAAATGAAACCAAACGGCTCTCGGTGGCGTTGATATCATAGGAGGCCTATAGGGCCCGGGAGATCCTAAGGAGACGTCCATGCCCCGGGTTCGGGGCACCCACAGGAATGAAAAATGGGGACGGCCACCCCGGAAGGTAGCGTGGTCGCGATCGGGATATTGTGGTGGTCAGGATCGGGCCGTCTAGATATGGTGGTCGGCAAGGATTTTTCAGAGGAGGTTTTCCTTTGATGTTACGCAAATCGAGTGCGATCATTGGTGTGTCGGCGATGGTGGCCTTGATCTTCGCTACGGGTGCCGACTTCGCGGCGCGTCCGATCCCGACCGTCTTCAACCCAACCATTGTGCAAGCCATGGATGCTATCGCCGGGCATACGAGCCTGGCGTTAAATGCGCCCACGCTATTGCCCCATCGGTCATCGGGTTATCTGACCGCGATGACGGCGGCACTGCCCGACGCCTATCAAGTGACGGTTTGGGATACCCGGCAGCCCTTACATGTCAATAATGCTACCATCGTATCGGAGCGGATGTCAGGAGGCAACGTGGCTCGCTTTGGCGCGATACGCCTCTCCCATCCTATGCCGCCCCAAGGTGCCCCGAACTATCTCACAGCGTTAGAACAGCATAACCCGCTCTGGGCGGGAGGCCCCGCTACTGTAGAGCGAGGCACGGTGAACCTCGGCGATGACATCCATGCCGTTCGTTATCAAAAAGCCGCGCAAGTACAGTTGGAGTGGATGGAAGGCGATTGGAGCATCGAAGTGGCAGGCCGGTCCCTGGCGATGGCAGAAAAGGCCGCGGTTCCCGTCGTCCACTTGCTGAACGCCTATTATTTGCCCCCCTATCCGGGAATTTATGCGGTACGGCTCCAAGATGGAGGCCGTACGGCCATAACGAGTATTGATTGGATGCGCGGCAAGGTGTTGTCGTATGTGACCAACGACCACGCGTCGGCCACCAATCCCGTCGTCACCGGGGGCATGGCGGTCTCTTGGCGACGTGTTACCCAGCCTACCTTAGCCCCTCAACATCTAATCGGCGCAGTGTTGGGGTGGAACAATGCGCTTTATAAACTGACCGCTTCCGCAAACGCCAAGGCCATTGGCAAGAAACTGGGTAGCGTATTTTATCATGGACCGATATCCGGCGACTTTACCGTGTTCCAGCAGCTAGGCACCAACCCAGCCAACGAGGTTATTTTTAAATCATCGGGTGGACATTATTTCAAAGCGGTCGTTACGCAACGCAATCCATAAGGGGAAACATTCTCTTTCTGAAACATCGGTTGTCATGCGACAGGGAAATTGCAAAAAATGTTGAACGAAGAGTCGCGGAAGTCGCGAAGCGGTACCCTATCGTTTTTCGCGCCTTCATTGCCTGGCATGGGTCACGGAGCAGGACACTTGCGCATCCATTGCTCGGACGATTTTATTCTAGGGAGAGACCCCGATGGCTGAATACGATGCCATCGCCGCCGACTATGCCGCGCTGGTCGACGGCGCAGAACCCATTGTGGAACTGAGTGATACCTGGATTCGCTCGGTGATGGGCCCAGTCGATGGGCAGAGAATTTGTGACTTCGGCTGTGTCCCGGAGGAGTTGAGTCGCCGATTGGCTCGGGAAGGTGCCCACGTCACCGCGATGGATGTAAGCCCTCGACTCATCGCCGCGGCCTGAGATCGCGAGAGTTCCGGGATGATTACGTGGCTGATGCCACCCAACCCGGGATGCCGTCGGGATCGTTTGGCCCCGTGGTGGCCAGCTTGATACTGATGGACGTGCCAGATTTTCCCGCAGTCTTTGCGGAAGCTTGAAGACTCCTCAAGCGTGGAGGCCGCATGGCATGGACGATTATGCACCCGTGTTTTCAATCTCCCTCAGCACAGGGCTTACGGATGATTCGGGAGCGATTGTTCCGGGTTTAAGGCCGATGTGAACCACCGAATTGCCAAAACTATTGTGGAGCCTGGTTTCCTGATCGGTCTGGAGGACCTGACGCATATCCGTGAACGCACCAAAACCCAAGGCAAGAAGCATCCCCGTAAACGAGCGAAGGGGGGGCCTTGGCGGAACTCGGTGCGTTCGTAGCCTACACGTCACCAATTGCAGGAGGGTTAGCCGTCCGTGGGGATGCGGATTACACCTCCCAGGGTTGCCCGAATTGCGGCAACGTCGATGTTAAGAACCGTCCAAAGCAGGGACTGGTGTTCCGCTGTACCCTCTGTGGGTTTACCCTCCACGCCGATCTGGTGGGTGCCCGCAATGTCACCCTACGAACGCTCCTTATCCGGCAGGACTGGATGGGGACGGGCTGTTTGTCAACCAGCCTTGATGGGTCGGAGGTTGAAGCCAAAGCTAAGCGCCTGAAAAGGTTCTTAGCGTTGCGGTGGAGTCCGGATCCAAGCTTCGGCCTTTAGGCCGGGGTAGTTGACTGGATGAATACGGTCATTAGTCTCGCGAAAACGTTTATTGATGGCACCTATCACGGGCGCGGACGCGCCCGGCAACTGTATTTGGAAGAGTTTACGTATCGATTTAATCGTCGGTACATGGGAACCCGGATCGCCAACCGCTTACTTATGGCGTGTGTGACGAGTCAACCGCATCCGTACGCCAGATAGTGCGACAACGCTGTTGCCGGTGAGGCCACCGTAATCGAATATTCAGGGTAAAATGAGGTCCGCAAGGTCGTCATGCTTGGGGAGCGGGGGTTTTTATTGTCTCCGTGTGTGTCTTCCAATCCACTAGACCACCAAATCTAATGCTTCCTGTCCCTCGTGCGAAGCTTCGTCCTATCCAATCAGCCTCCTGAATCACATATGTATGACGAAAAAATCGGTCGGATCGGCGAATTTGCTTGAAGGGAATACGCTTCCTTAAAGTAAGCCGATGGAGGCTCATCCCTACAACCTGACTGACCTGGGGATGTATGTATAGATAAGCGATTCGAGCAAGTAGATAGGCGGTTCGATCAGATGGACGCCCGGTTTGCCTATCGCATGCGTATCTGGGTCGCGGTCATTCTGTCGGCTTTAACGGCACTATTGGGTTATGCTACGGCCCACGGGCATCTCTGAATACGATGGTGACGAACGCTACCGGATCCTTGCCTGTGAGGATGTTGTCACGGGCATCGAAGGTCACGTTGAGGTTGAGCCCCAATCCTCGTTATATCACATGTGGTGCCACGTCGGCTTTGAGGGGGATCTATTCGGATAGCGGGATAACGGTGCGTCGGACCGCGACCGATCCAATCCATGAATATCACAAATCGGCCCAACAAAAAACGCCAGTCGCGTGACGCCATAGAGTTAGCACAAATGTTTCCACCGTGCCGATAGGCAGGTTGAACAGCTAGAGGCCAGCGCCAAAGCACGCCAGTCCTTGAAACCCGACCGTTAGTTCGGCAGTAGCCGTTGAGATCCGGCTTCAAAAAGACGAAATGTACCCTGGCCGATCGTCGATGGGCTGAGGTCAAGACGTCGCAAAAGGAAACTGGGTCGGCAGTTCCGTGCTGTCCAGACCCATCCGGATCGTGTAGGAAGTGACACGCCTGTCATATGCGAAGCGGGAACCGCTAATAGCCGACCGTGGTTCGGAGCCTGGCACGACGCAACCCATTCGTCACCGGGCTCACACGAGCCAGCCAGCTGCCAGCTAGGAGCTTGTCCATTTATTACCTAGAGTGGATAAATATTCAAAGCTTGTGCAAGAATATCACCCGCTTGGTAGGCTGAACTCTGCGTGGATGGGAGTTTTGTCGCATTTTCGACGGCCTGGGGG
>JAJZZH010000190.1 GCA_021797675.1 Bacillota bacterium
TCCGATCTACGACCTTTGCGGCGCTTCGCCAGTACCAGGATGACCTGCCATCCCTGCGGGAGCGCACTGGGCTGGCCATCGTGGCCTGCCATGTGGGCTACCCGCTGGTCGAGGAGGCGCTCGCGGACAAGGCCGCAGAAACCGGCCTGTTGCACGTCTTACACGCGTCAGGCGCCCAATTTCTCCTTGTCAGCGATGCCGCGCACGAGGAGGTAGAGACGTACCGCACGCTCGGCCAAACGCTCGCACGCTTGGGTCAGCGCCTACGCGAAGTGAACGTGCGCCTGTTGTTTCATAACCACCGGCGCGAGGTGGAAGACGACATGGTCCGCCTGAAGGCCTTGATCGAAGATGCGCCAGACCACGAGGTCGATCTGGCGATCGACTTTGGTTGGGTGCTTCAAGCGAAGGCTGATCCACAGGCGGTGGTCCGAACGTTTCGTGATCGAATTGGGTATGTGCACCTGAAAGACGCTCGAGCTGACGGAACCTGGACGGAATTAGGGACGGGGGCGCTTCCCATCGACACGGTGGTTGCCGCCATACGGCCGCTCAACCTGCCCTGGTGGACGACGGAACAAGACACCTCTCAACTAGTCCCCGAGCTCAGCATCACAAGTAACTTTCGCTTCTTAGATCCCCGTCGCCGCGACTGAGCCCGGGAGCGTCCTCAGGCGAAGGTTCGCGCTGTCGGAGGATGCCAGTGGGTTGGATAGCCTCGGTACCTGGGGGACGATTCCGCTGGATGGGTTGTGGTACGGCGAGTCAGAAGGATCGACCCTCGGGGCGTCGATGCAGGGCATGACGCCCTGAGGTGATCCAGTCAAGGAAGGCCGCGTGCTTCGTCCGCGACACCGCAGGGTTCAGCGAACGGACGAACCACGTTCAGGCCCAGGGTGACCCCAAGCAAGGGAAGAAAGGATGGGTAAGGTGGCAGAGCATAGCATTCTTCTGGTGGGAGCGGGTGACATGGGCACGCAGCATGCCAAGGCCTGGGCCGCAATCGGACAACCCATTGCAGCGATTGTCGATATGGACGAGGCGCGGCTTCACCGCCTAAGCGACACCCATGCGGTTGATCGTCGTTTCACCTGCTACGAGGACGCGATGGCCGAAATGCACGATGCGGATATTGTGGATATTTGCCTGCCCTTGGCATTTCATTTGCCGGTGACGGTGCAGGCTTGTGCGGCGAAAAAGCACGTCTTGTGCGAAAAGCCGCTGGCGCGTTCGCTCGACGAAGCGGACCGCATGGATCAGGCGGTGAAAGCCGCAGGGATTAAGTTTGCGGTCGGGTTTCAACGGAATTTGCCGCCGTGGGTCAACTTCCTGCGACAAGACGTCCAGGCTGGGCATTTTGGCCATCCGCTGTTGTTTACTTGTGACAGTATGGCCGAGGTTCGGCCGAAGCGGTTTATGCACGACCGCTACGGCAACAACGGACCGGTGGTCGATTTGCTCCAGCACTATTTCTTGCTTTGGGAGACCGTGTTTGACGCCAAGCCGGTGGACGTCGCGGCGTTTGGGTTTATCGCGGCCCACGATCGCCCGGAGATTGCCCAATTTCCGGAAAAAGCCATTGATACGGCCGTGGTCACCATCCGCTATACATCCGGTGATGTCGGCTCGGTCAC
Organism: Bacillota bacterium; assembly: GCA_021797675.1. Taxonomy (GTDB): domain Bacteria; phylum Bacillota; class Sulfobacillia; order Sulfobacillales; family Sulfobacillaceae; genus JAJZXC01. Next base: position 1,635 of record JAJZZH010000190.1, read on the forward strand.
GGTGTCGTGGGGGCTCGCCGCTGGCAGCCGGATCGCTGAGGCACCCGACCGCTTGATCGGGCCCAAACGGGTAGCGATGCCGGCCGCCTCTCCAGGAGGCGGGTGGACGTTGTACGAAGGGGCTCACGAAGTGCATCAACCCTTTCCGCAGGTCAATGCACATGCGCTGCAAGCCCAAGCCTTCATCGATTACGTGGACGGACGGCGGGAAGAACCGCCCAGTTCGTTAGCGGTCGGGAGGCACCTCTTGCACCTCTCGTTGGCCGCTCTAAGGTCGATCGAAACGGGGCGTGTCGTGGAGATCTCTGAGACATAGCCAGCACGCGCGACTCGCCAGAATATAAAGGAAGGAAGGAAGGCAGACAGACCTATGTTGTTGACCGCGTTAGAAACTATTTTTAGCGAAGCAAGGACGGTGGCGGACCGGTTTGCAGCTGGTCGGGAAGCGGGCTTTGACGGCATCGATCTTCGCGATCACGCGCATCAGGTCGAGGAGGTGATTCGCGCAAAAGAAACCTCGGGGTTGGAAGTTGGCATGATTTATTCGGCGATGCCCATCCCCCTGCTGGCGGCCACGGCGGTGCAGCGAGCCGCTGCGGTCCAATTGCTGAGCGAAAAGATCCGGGCAGGGGCAGCCGTTGGGGCTCGGGGCGTGGTCGTGGTGCCCGTGTTTGGCCCGCCTCGCCTTACCTCTCGCACCTGCACCGAGATTGCGACGGCGGAAAAAGTCGTCCTCGATTGCCTATTGGGAGAACTGGAACCAGTCTTGGCCGAGTCCGGGATCTACCTCGCTATTGAGCCGTTGAACCGAGAGGAAACCCATTTGTTCAACAGGCCAAGCGACGTCGCCCGGTGGCTCGCCGGACCTTTGTGGCCCGGTGTGCTGACCATGGCCGATACCTATCATATGGACCACGACGGGCAAGACGGTGTGGCAGAGGTCCATGCCGCCCGGGGACTTTTGGGCTGTATTCATTTGGCCGGACCGGATCGTACCCTACCCGGCCCTGAAGCGGTCGATTTTGCTGCTCTCTTTCGTCAATTGCAGGCCGATGGGTACGAGGGGCCGATGGGGTTCGAATGTCGTCCGCAAAGGACGGCGGCTATTGCCGAAAGCGTACGGTTCATCCGTCAGGTCTGGAATTGAGAAGGAACCTCAGAGTCTCTTGTCGGCACGCTTTGATGGGAACCGGCGTCGGGGAAGGATCGATCAAATTGGGGACCAGAGGAGGAAGCAGCGGGCTTCAGACCGGGGAAGCTTCGTCGCATGCCGCGCGGTCTTGGTCGGTGTTCCCCGGTTAGCGGTTGACCGGCGTCAAACCTTGCGGACGTGTCCACGGGACCGAGGGATCGACCCGCGCAAGGGACATCCCATCCGTAGCGAAACACAGGGGGCCGGGGTAAACGGCCCCTTTCGATCGTGCGAACCCCGCCTCCTTTCGGCTTAGGGGGCGTGGCTTCGCGGGCCTCGCCGACGCCATCGGCGGTTGAGAACCCATCGCATGGATGAGAGAAGCCAACCCCCTTGCTAGCGGCACATCCCCGTGCGCTCATTCGGTAACATCCAAAAGATATTTTGCGCTGGGACTCAGGCGCGCTTTCGTAGCATCGCAGAGCATGGTTTGCTGATCGGTTTGTTGCGGCGATTCTCGGACGACGAAATAAGCGTGTAAGGCCCGCCGACATCCTTGCGTTCGATTTTTTGTTCCGCCGTGCCAGGTGTGGGCATTCCAGACTAAGACCGAGCCCTTGGGCGCGACCGCCAACACCTCCCCCGGTTGCGACTGGGCGGGATCTACGTAGTCTTTTGGCGCTCCCGCCTTGAGGTGACTGCCTGGCAGTAGCCTCGTGGCCCCATTTTGTTCGGTAAAGTCGTCCAGCATCCAAAGCGAATTGGCGACACTATAGGGGGCATTGACGTCGCGAGGCCCCCAGTCGGCGTGCAAGGCCTGGGCTCCCTCGCTAGGCAGGGCGTCTCGGCCGTTTACTGAAGAAACTTTAAAAGGCCTGCCTAAGATATGGTAGACCGCCGCTAAGACCTTAGGGTGTTGGTATATCCCATCGAACACCTCGCCTTTATCCACCAAGTTGGCCAGGCGGCGCGTGCCTGCTTCTTGGTGGACTTCCAGGCCCGCCGCGCGTCCCTCTTCGGCGATAAGTGTCTCGAACCGCTCGCGTATGGCCTGTAGCCAATTCGTGTCCATGATGTTCTTCAAAATGAGATAGCCTTGAGTGTCAAGCTGGTGGCGTTCTTCAGGGCTTAATGGTGGCCATGAGGCAACCAACCGATCCCAAGAAACCGTCATGGTCTCTCTTCCTTTCTAAAATAACATCGAGGCGTTGTGTGCAGGTATTGAAAACGTGACGTGTGCCCCGTGAATTTGGAACAAATGTTGATCCCTACACGTGGTGAAACCGGCATGAACGTGGGGGTGTGATTATGCAGGAGACCACGTTAGAAATTCCAGAAGTGTTCGATCGACATCACTATTCGATCGAGCCGATTGTCTTCGATGTGAGGCAAACCGTCAAGCTCCATTCCATTCGGGGTTTAACCTTCTCATGTTGAGGGGCTTTGACGGAACAACCTAATAATATCCGGCGCGACCCAAAGGAGCCGTTGGCGACGACCTCCAGCTTAGGTGATGGGCAGGAGGACCACATAGGCTTACGCGCCCAGTGGGCGGGGTTGAGATAGTTTTCGGCAACGACAACCCGGCGTCCCTGCAAGTGATCATCCGGATGCCTTTATTTGAGAGATGAATCACACGATTGTGGATTAAGGTATTGTAATGTATATGGTACCCGGAGTACAATTATAGTGCCTTGGATGATGACTGGGAGGTGGGCGATGCTTTCTCAAGGGATATGGACGGCCCTCGTGACGCCGTTGGATGCCCAGGGTGCATTGAACGAAGTGGCTCTGCGCCGACTGGTCGACCTGAGCCTTCGTGGCGGGGTTCACGGTGTGGTGTTCGCCGGGACGACCGGCGAGGGAGCGTTTTTGTCACGGTCCGTACGATACCAAGGCTTGGCCGCAGTCCTGTCGGAGGTCTCGGGTCGGGTTCCCGTGCTGATGGGCATTGAAGAGTGTCGCCCAGAAGACGTGCGGGAAGCCGTACAGCAAGCGAAACACGGGGGAGCCGATGCGGTGGTGGTCGCGCCGCCCTATTATGAACGGCTCACTGATCCGGAAATCGAAGCATTCTATGTCGATGTGGTGGAGAAGGCCGACTTCCCCACCGTCTTGTACCACATTCCCCAGCGCACGCACAATCCCCTTGCGGTCGAGGTGGTGGCTCGGCTCGCCAAAGATCCGCGGGTGGTGGGGCTGAAGGACAGTGGGGGGGACTTAGACTACTTTCGCGCGCTCACGCAGAGGGTGCCCCCCGACACGCTGAGGTGCTGGATGGGATTTGCGGGATCGCTTGAGGACTGTATGGCGGCCCAGGGGGACGGGGTCATTTGTGCGGTCGCGAACGTGTTGCCCCACGAAGTGCGAGGGCTTTGGGATGCCGTGGTGGATGCGCCGAAGAGGGTCAATGGCCATGAAAGTCTCGCATTAATTCGCGACTTGGAGCGTATGGCGCGGCAAGGCGGTGGACTGCGGCTGTGGAAGGCGGCGGTGGAATGGATCCTGGAGGAGCCAGTGAGCTTGGCCGCCCCCTTGTTGCCCGTGTCCGCGTCCGAGCGAGAGCAACTGATGCATCTCTTACGGCCGGTAAAAGAGCGGGAAAGAGGAACGCGCGGCGGCGAAGCTTTGCCGTCTTCGGCGTTGCCCGGTGTGGCCCAGCGTTCTTCTCGTCGGTGAAGAAGTGGTGTGTGATGGAACCATGGGGTTTGTCGGTCCCTAGGGGCCTGTTCTCCCCACAGGGTGGGAACGGGCGAACGAGACCCGCTGACGGCGATAATTCAAAGTGTACGGGAGGGATAGGAAATGAAGAAAGGTGACCTTCGCAAGACGAAGATGTTTGCGGTAGCGGGCGCTCTCAGCGCCAGTGTGGGCGTGTTGGCGCTAAGCCTAGGCAATGTGGCGCTGGCTGCCCCGGCGATGGCGTCGCGGCCCATGACCTTTTGGAGATCGGA
>JAJZZH010000037.1 GCA_021797675.1 Bacillota bacterium
TACGGTTCGTATGCGCCGTCCCGGGTTCACCCGGTGCAAAAAGGCTCCAGCCAGACCTGGATCCCGGAAACCTCTTCGGCGGCTTCCTCCCCGGCCTGAACGCCGGGGACCCCGCCGCCTTTTTGGTTGGAGACGGTCCAAGAGCGGGAGTTCTTAAAACCAAAAATTAGGGAGGAAAGGCGGCCCTTTACGACCCGGCGTAGGTGCCGGAGTCCCTTGCCGCCGAAATAGGATGGACGATAATCAGCACACCAGCCGAGGGCAATCCACCACCGTGGATAAGGCGGTGCGGATTGTGCAACTCTTGGCCGAGCATCCGGAAGGGCTGGGCATTAATGCATTATGCCGCCAGCTCGATACCCAAAAACCTGGGTTGTTGCGGATTTTGGCCTCGCTCACCGCACCCGGCTGGGTGATTAAAGACCCCCATTCGTTGCGCTATCGTTTGGGCTACCGCCTCTTGACCTTGGGCGCTCAGGCGCTGTTGGGCCCCCATTTTCAGGACATTGCCCATCAAGGCTTGCGTCAGCTCGCCCAAGAGACGCATGAAACCGCCAACTTGGGCGTTCTGGATCAGTGGCAAGTCGTATTTATCGACCAAATGGAAGGCGTCCAGGCGATCCGGTTGCAGGTCCGGGTGGGTTCACGGGCCCCTGTCCACTGTACGGCTTTGGGTAAGGCCCTGTCCGCCAACGCGCCCCAAGACGTCTTGAACGCGCTGTGGGCGATGGCACCTTACCCGCGCTTTACGTCCCATACGTTGTGCACCGATGGTGAACTGCAAGACGAACTGGAGCGCGTTCGGCAACAGGGCTTTGCCGTCGATGGCGAAGAGCACCGCGACGGCATCCGTTGCATCGGCGCCCCAATTCGCAATTACCACGGCGACGTGGTGGCCGCTATGAGCATTTCTGGGCCGACCACCCGCATCCCGCCCGCCGCCGTATCCGATCTTGCCGCAATCGTGATGCGCATCGCCGACGACGTGTCGCGCCAACTCGGGTACCACGCACGATCCCCCGAAACGATCCCTTCAGCGCAGGGTGATCGGTAACCGGCTGAGGCGCCATCGGCTAGGAACCGGAATGCAATCCGCACTCGGTTTTCTCAAAGCCCGCCCATCTTCCCGATCGCAGCGGCTCACCCGGCTCGACGGCCCGCGTGCATGGCACGCAGCCAATGCTGGGAAAGTGGTGGTCATGCAGAGGATTGTAGTCGAGACCGTGGCGCTTGATGTATTCCCACACCATCTCGTGGCTCCAATAGGCTAACGGGTTGACTTTGACCAGATCGTGGGCATCATCCCATTCCATCAGCTGTGCGTTTTTTCGCGTTGGCGACTGGTCGCGGCGAATCCCGGTAATCCACGCCCGCTTGCTATCCAATGCCCTGAGCAGCGGTTCGACCTTGCGCAAGCCGCAGCAAGCGGCGGGATCTCGCGCCCAAAGTTCCGGGCCAAATTCGCTGGCCTGCTCAGCCACCGAAAGGCGGGGTTGAACTGCCCGATATCGTATGGGATAGCGGGCGACGATCCGTTCGATCAAGGCATACGTCTCGGGAAACAATAGCCCCGTGTCGAGGCAAAACACCTCAGGCGCCGCGGTAACTTGGCAGGCCATATCGACAAGCACCACGTCTTCCGCCCCAAAGCTTGAAGCCAAGGTAACCTCCGGGCCGTATCGGCGGTATACGTGTTCGAGCAGCGCCAAGGGATCCCGTTCCATGACCTCCTGGTTCCACTCGGGGTCCCGCGTCAATGCGTCTGCCATAGAAGCCTCCTTCCTCATGCTGCGATTGCCGGCGCATCGCACTTGCACCCGACGTCCAACGGGCATCCACCGCGCCCCGCGGGTATGTACAGCGAACCGCGGCGGAGCGGAGCTTTGGTGCAGCACCTTCCTATCGTATCATCCTTTTTCCTGCGTCGTGCATCGGAACCTTGGGTAATGCCGAGTTTAATTATAGACATTACTCTATATATAGTCTATACTCTGAGGTACCACAGCGTACCAAACTTCAAGGAGGGTTCCTAAATGCCGCCTTCGATCGAAGAGATTAAGACGCAAAGCCGTCATTTGCGCGGTTGTCTCTACGAAGAAGTCTACCGCTCGCACGATCCGGGAACTTCCGAAGCAAGTCGCCAACTCTTGAAATTCTTCGGGATGTACCAACAAGACGACCGCGACCAACGCCGTCGCCATTTGGCAGAGAAAATCCCGTTGGATTACAGCTTTATGGTGCGCATTGCCCTGGCCGGCGGGCATCTGAGCGCCGACCAATACTTGGCCCTGGACACCCTCGCCAACGACGTGGGGTCTGCCACCATCAGGCTGACCTCCCGGCAGGCGGTTCAACTGCACGGTGTCCGCAAGGGGGCTTTGGCGCCGCTGGTGCAACGACTGCACCAGAGCGCTATGACCAGCCTGGCCGGGTGCGGCGACGTGGAACGCAACATCATGAGTTGCCCGGTGCCTGACGGGGACGGGATCCGCGATCAGACGGCGGCGCTGGCAAAAACCCTGGCTCGGCACCTCAAGCCGCGGACCAGCGCGTACATCGAACTCTTTGTTGACGGGGAAAAAGTCTTCGACGTACGCGAGGCAGAGCCCCTCTACGGACCATCCTATCTGCCGCGCAAATTCAAGACCGGATTTGCCGTCTGGGGCGACAACTGCACTGACGTCTATAGCCAAGACCTCGGACTCGTGGCGTATCCCCCAATCGCCGGCGCGATACCCCGGTTCGCGGTGCTGGTCGGCGGCGGGCTCGGCCATTCCCACGGAGCCTCTCGCACGCATCCCGTCCTGGCCAAACCGCTGGCGTCGGTGCCTAGCCACCAGCTCCTTGCGGTCGTCGAAGCCATTATTACGGTGCAACGGGACTACGGCAACCGGTCCGATCGGCGTTATGCACGGATGAAGTATCTTATTGAGGAATGGGGATTGTCCCGTTTTCGAGAAGAGGTTGAGCGGCGCGCCGGATTTCGTTTCGGTCCGCCGCCGTTGCTCCGCTGGACCGATCCCGACGACCATTTGGGTTGGCATCCGGACGATTCGGGCAAAGGCTTTCTCGGCCTTTACATTCCCCAGGGCCGCATCGCCGACTCGGTCTCCGCACCCGTCAAGCAAGGACTGCGCCAAGTCGTCGAGCGCTACGGCCCTCAACTCCGCATAACCCCGCAGCAAAACCTGCTGCTGGTCGGCCTCCGAAGCCAGGACAAAGAAGCCGTTATGCAAATATTGCACCGACACGGGCTGGATTCCTCAGACCGGCGAACGCCCCTGGAACGATCCGGGATGGCCTGCGTCGCCCTGCCCACTTGCGGACTGGCGCTGACCGACGCCGAGCGCGTCTTCCCTGCCGTGCTGGAACAGATCCGCCGGGACTGGTGCGCCCTCGGCTTGGCGGACACGCCGCTGATCGTGCGGATGACCGGTTGCCCCAATAACTGTGTGCGTTCCGAACTCGCCGAGATCGGATTCGTCGGCGCCGGACCCCAAAAATACCACATCTACCTTGGCGGCAACCGAGCCGGTACCCGCCTCGCCCAAAAGTACCGCGAGCGGGTAGCGCTTGAAGATCTGGCGCCAACCGTGCGACCGCTCCTGGTCCAATACGCGCAAAATCGCCGAAAAGGCCAAGGGTTCGGGGATTGGGCGGCCGACAACGGCATGGCTGCGCTGAAAGACGGCTTGACGGTTGCAGGCACCGGCGTTTCGGTCGATAGACCACGTTGAAGCGGGGAGTCGGCCCACCCCATGGCCACGAGCAGGCACGAAGCATGGTTCATAAAGGAGCGAGATCGCATGGGATATTATCCAGTGATGGTGGATGTCGGGAAGCGCGCGGTGGCCGTGGTTGGCAGCAGTCCGGTGGCGGCTCACAAGATCCCGGGATTGCTCGCTGCCGGGGCCAGGGTGGACCTGTTTTCCCCACAGTTGCACCCCGCCTGCCATCCCCTGATTGGCGAGCAGGTCCGTTGGTACGCACGTTACCCGGAGCCTTCTGATCTGACGGGGTATGCCTTCATCATTGCGGCGGCCCCTCCTGCCGTCAACCGCACCGTCATCGGCTGGGCGGAGCAGATCGGACTCTGGGTCAATGTCCCTGACGCGGCATCCGCAAGCACGATCCTCATGGTGAGTCAACTTCGCCGCCAGGAATTCGTGATCGGGGTGTCGACTGGCGGGCTCGCCCCCGGCCTGGCCAAACGCATTCGTAGAGAGCTCGAACCTCTCTTCCCTCGCGGGTTTGGTCTAGCCCTTCGGGAATTTGGCGCCATCCGTCGCCAAATCCTCACCACCACGGAGGGGCCAAGTCGGCGCGCCGAACTGGACGCCGCGCAAGAACACTTCGTACGGCAATGGCATGCCGCGTCGGATGACGAGAAGGCCACGCCATGAACGGAACCGTCTATTTGGTCGGCGCCGGCCCCGGCGACCCCGAACTGCTGACCCTTAGGGCGGTCAGCGTGCTTCGCAGGGCTGACGTCGTACTCCACGATCGCCTCATTCATCCGGACGTGCTCGGCTGGGTGCCAGAAAAGGCCTTGGTCATCAACGTGGGGAAAGCCCCGGGAGGAATCGGATGGAGTCAAGCCGCCATCCATCAGGCGTTGGTCGGCTACGCCGAAGAAGGCAGAACCGTCGTACGCCTCAAGGGAGGGGATCCCTTCGTCTTCGGCCGCGGCGGCGAAGAGGTCCTGGCTTTGACGGCCGCCGGTATCTCGGTGACGGTCGTCCCCGGACTGTCCTCGGCGCTGGCCGCACCCGCCCTCGCCGGAATCCCGGTTACCCACCGCGGCCGCAGCGCCGCGGTACACATCGCCGAAGCCCACGATCCCGCGGGCATGCAATGGGATCTCCTGGCCGCGACCAACGCTACCCTAGTCTTGTTGATGGGAATGTCGCATCTGAAAACCATCAGCGCGGCCCTGATTGCGCATGGCAAGCCCGCCCAGACGCCGGCGGCCATCATCACCTGGGCATCTTACCCCGAGCAGACCGTTGCGCACGGGCCCTTAGCTGAACTGCCAGTTCTGGCCGCTGAGTGCAGACTCGAGCCTCCGGGGGTCATTGTAATCGGGCCCGTGGCCAGCGGTTTGGCACCCGGGGAAATCGTCCGGCCACGGGGCTGCGAAGGAGAGAATATCAGGAGGTGCAGCGAGCCGCTCCTCAACAAGATGGGATAGGAAGATGACGCTTCCCAACCGGAGTGGCTGAGTATCCTACGATGAACGCTCCCGCCGCCGAACCCTCACGGGTTGAGGCGGGGGGGGTGTGGGATCCTCCCGGAAGTTTCCGAGCTGTGCAATTCACTACGTTGGTGAGATAAAGTAAGATTCAACATATTTATGGACAATGGGAAACACCTCCCTTACGGTGGTGGGAAGGGAGGAATGATACAATGCTCGCACGGCTGACTCTTGACATTATCGATCACGATGGAATAGTAGAAGTTGATCCTATTATCCGTGAGGTAGAACTGCCCGAGAACAGCGATCAGATCATCGACGAGGTGGAAAAGACGGTTTTAGATTTGAAGGAAGGAGCGACTCGCACCCTCACGACTACCTACTTGAAAACCCTGTTCCGCAAGAAAGCCCAGCTGGCCCAAGCTCGCCTGGGGGGAGATCTGACCGTGAATGCCACCCCCTACCGGGGCGACGGGGAAATTGGCTGCCTGAC
>JAJZZH010000191.1 GCA_021797675.1 Bacillota bacterium
CCATGCCCCGCGTATTGTTGTCCACCACAACGGGCAGTCCGAGCCGCTCGTAGAGCCAGGCTCCCAAGCGAACATCGAACCACCCCAATCCAGGCGCGATGCGAATCGTACTGGTCAGATAATCCACCAATCCAGAGGCGCCCACCCCCACCCCGATAACATGTTTCGGAGAAACCTGCGTCTGTACTTTCGCAAATAATTTAGCAATCAGATCTGCCACGCCTCCGGGATCGGGCCGTTCATCCAAAGTCTCCTGCACTTGGGCGCGGATGGCGCCATCCAATTCAACCAGCCCCACGCTCACCAAACGACGCTGTAAATGCACGGCGCCGATATAGCGCCGTCCACGAGACACCCGAACGCCGATGGCGGGCCGGCCGACTGTCCGCTGTGAGCGAACCTCGGGATCTTCAACAATCCATTCATCCCGCAACAGACCGGCCGTGATATGGGTAATGGACGCAGGGGTGAGCCCGGTGATTTCCGCCAGATTGGCCCGCGACAACCCCGGTTGTTGCAATATGATCCGGATTATCAAACTTCGATTCCGTCGATGGGTTGACGCCATGTTTTGTCCCAGCAACATTTAGGAAGGCTCCTTTGCCCCATTGCGAATAGCGGCGGCAGCCGAACCGTACAATTTAAGCAATTCTTCGGCCTCTTCAACGGTTACCGAGAGTTTCCCCGCAACGATGGCCACCTTTAAATTTCCATGGGCGAGATCCACCAGTCTCGTTGCGGAAGTCCGGGGAAACCCAGTGGCCATCATGCATACACGAATTGCCCTTTCCTTGAGTTTATTGTTCGTTAGCATAAAATCCACCATAAGATTGTCGTAAGTCCTGCCCAGCCCCACCATTCCCAATGTAGAAATCGTATTGAGCACCAGCTTTTCTGCCGTTCCCGCCTTCAAGCGGGTGGACCCCACCAAGGCTTCCGGACCCGAAGCCACCTCCACCACGATGTCACAGACGGCGGCCAGTGCCGTACCAGGATTGTTAACTAGTCCAATGACAGCCGCGCCGACGCGTCGTGCCTCTTTTGCCGCTCCCAATACATAAGGCGTATTGCCGTGGGCCGTGACGGCGACCAAGACATCCCCCTTTCCTATGCCATGGGACTCAGTGTCCAGTCGACCCTGAGTCGCGTCGTCCTCCACGCCTTCCCGCGCCTTTTGAAAAGCTTCGGGACCGCCCGCCATGATGGCCTTGGCCCAAGTATTTGCAACCCCGAAGGTAGGAGGAATTTCAGCCGCGTCCAGCATTCCCAGCCGGCCTGCGGAGCCGGCCCCAATGTAAAATAGGCGGTATCCCTCTCGCCAGGCCTTTCGCACTATCTCCACGGCCTGGGCGATGGTCGGAGCTAAATCGGCCATCCGCCGGAGAGCCCGAGCCTCCTCCAGTATCATGGCATGAACAAGTTGAACCGTCGGTTGTTCCTCCAGAAAACGCAGAGAAGGATGCACATGCGGCTGTTCCGTTGTGTAATGGCTCTGATGACAAGCAGGAGCAGACGCCGGGATCTCCCGTGGCAGACGCCCGGTCCACGGGCTGTCGCCGCACAGTTTCATCAGCAATCGGCGCCACACTTCAGGCACATCGTCGTACACGGCAATTTTGACAGCCTCTTTCGGCATCTCCGCTATGAACTCCGGACGCCTGCAGGAGACGGCGATGAGCACCTCGTCATCGCGCGGGGCGCGCCCCAATTCATCCACCCAAACCAGTGCATGCGTTTTCTTGCCCGCCAAAGGTTCCCCGGTTGAATTGTCCGGTCGCACAACGCCCAGAACCGCTGAAGCGCCTGTCCCCGCCGGGTCCTCTACAGTCATCGTGCATGCGGGATCCAAAGGCAAGATCCCCGGGTCGTCAATCAAGGTGATGCCCCTGTCTGCAAGACGATCGACGAGGCTGGCCAGCGAGGGCGCGGGCTCTCTTCCATACTGCGCTTGGCCCTGCGCCAAACGATCGCCAGCTGCAATGGCGGCAGCCAGTTCAGACGCCGTCACATGCAGGATGCCGGCATTGCCGTCCCCTCCCCCGCGAGCTACCAAGCCCCATCGTTCCGCGCGCCATGCCGAAATGGTGTCGTCGTACCACGCGGTCTCTATCCCGCAAGTGCTGAGACCATCGGCAAAAGGGGCGATGAGGGCGTCGCCCATCCAAGGCAATGCATCATTACTCAAGAAACCGCGGGGAGAGCCCCAGACGCCCGCAAAGCCCCGTACACTGAGCATTTCACCGACCACGCGAGCGACTTGGCGCAACAGGTCCAGATCCCCGCCCGCAGCCACCAAATCAGGGGTCGGCAAGAGGGGTGTCCCCGAGTGGCGCCATGCCCTGAGAGCCTCCTCGGCAATCCATGCTCCGGCTACCGCCGGCCGGTCGGTCAACACGGTCTGGACATAGCCGACAATGCGGGAGTTCTCTTTGTGATCCACAAGTTCTCCCGGGCGTCCCGAAAGAACGTAACTTTGAGAATGGCCGATCATCTCCACATCACACTCCGGGCAAGGTTATCGAAGGATGTACACCGTCATCGGCCGTGGTTGAGCCGGTTTTTAAGTCTTTTCGCCTCTCCTGGACAGACTCCAATTGAAATTCAGTACGGGGTTCAATCGCGTCCAGCAGCACCAGATCGTCATCAATGACTCGACCGACCACGGTGGTTCGAAAATCGGCCGGCAGATCGACCTTGCTGATGTGGATCTCGCCCGCGTACCGCGGATAGAGCACGGTGTCGACCGCCACAGTTCCTCGCGGACGCTCCACCGGAGTCCGCGGCGGCTCGACCACAGCAACCCCCGGTCGCTGGCGATCACCCCGTGACCGATAGGTGACTTCGAACTCCTGCGGAAGATGCTGATGAAGCCGCCCGAATGCTATCGCGGCCGCGGCGGGATGGGCGTCCTCCCGCACAGCGACCCGGAGCACCAGATGAGGGTTGTCCCTGGCTTCCACCAACTGTTTGAGTTCCTGCTCATCATCTGTCTGGTCCCCAATGTACACCTGGTCACACCACCGCCTGACCAACAATTCCCGGCATGCCCGGTGCGGTTCCACATAGCGGTGACGTTCGATGGTGGGCAGTCCTTCATTGGTCATATACCGATGATGCTTTTGCGAGGCCACGAACCCCATCACCAGCATTCCTTCCCCGTGCAGCAAATTCGCCTGCGCGCCCAAATAACGGGCAGACATGCCCGATTCCATGCGCGGATAATAATTGTGGCAAGCCACCGCCCCTTCGAGCGTAAGACCGAGCCTCTTTAGTTCCCGCAGACTGGCCGGGGTCTGCGGACTGGCGTTGATCACGAGACTCATCCCGACTTTTTGGGCCGATCCGATCAGTTCATGCACGGCTTCATCGTCAAATCCAGCATCCAGACGCAGATCCGTGACACCCAGCTCGCGGAGTGGTTCGAGATCCCGGACACTCCCACCCACCCTGCGAAAAGCAATGGGATGCGCGTCAGCCATAACCCGAAGTTCCCTGCGGATGCACATAGCGCCGATACGGCGGAACTCATCGAGTGTTCCTGCTATATCCGCTTCCGGCATTTGCACCGTGGTAAAAAAGTGCTGAATTCCGAGATCCGCGGCTATCTCCACGCAATCGTAAGCGGAATGTCGCGTGCTGCCCGGAATGCCCAGGTAAAATGATGCGCCCACAACCGGTTTGGTCACACTGGCGTTTTCCACAAAATCGCCTCCTTCGGAATTTGATTTATCCCATGTCCCCGAGAGGGGTCGCCACCACTCGCCGTGGTGTGGGGTAGAAGCAAGAATGCAGTCTCGGCGCCGCCTCACTTCCTTCGTTCCATGATGTTAACGGCGGGTGCACGGTTTTGCACTGGTCGGTGGCAAACGGACAGCGCGGCGAAAACAGACACCGCTTTTCGGACGATGCATTCTCTTCGAAACCTTCCAACGGGATGTACCGGTCTGGTCCAGGTTCCTCAAGCCCTCTTAAGACGGGCATGGCGCTCAGCATGGCTTGCGTGTAGGGGTGGACCGGCCGCTCGATAATCTCGTCTGTGTGGCCGTATTCCACGATCTCTCCCTGATACAGTACACAAATCTCTCCGTCTGCAGCGATATAGCGAGCGGCGGCAACATCATGCGTGATAAAGAGGATGGCGACACCCGTCCGTTCTCTCAGATCGCGAAGGAGGTTTAGAATGTCCAGCCGCATCGATACATCTATCATGGATACCGCCTCATCCGCAATGAGCACCGCGGGATCGACGGTCAGTGCACGGGCGATCACCACGCGCTGGCGCTGACCGCCGGACAACGCATGTGGATACTTAAATAACGTGCCTTTCGGGTCCAGGCCAACCAGCGACATCAGTTCCCGCACGCGGCGCCACATCCATTTCCGATCCTTGCCAAGTTTCCTTGCCTGCCGGGTCAACGGAGCAGACAGCGATTGCAGGATCGTATGACTGGGATTCAGGGCGGTGTAGGGGTCCTGGTGCACCATCTGGACTTTCCGAAAATGAGGCTGCCGCTCCCCGACGGGCAAGCCGCCCAGATTCACCCCGTCATAGACCAGATCGCCTGTGGTGTGCGGCTCCAGCCCGGCCAAAATACGCCCCAGGGTGGTTTTCCCGCAGCCCGACTCCCCAATAAGTGAAATGGCCGCGCCGTCTTTCAGTTCAAGATTGACCCCTTTTAAAGCATGCACTTCGCCGCGGTCCAAGAGACCGCTCCCGGCCGGAAACGTCTTGCGCAGATCCCTTATTTCAATCATTGATATCCTCCAGATGACATGCCGTCCAGTGACTATCATCGAGGCGTTCTTGCCTCTTTAGCATGGAACGGCTGGTATCACAAACATCCATCCGAAACTCACAACGATCCCGAAACACACAACCTTCGCGGGGGATGTTGGTCAGATCGGGCGGTGAGCCCTTCAGCGCCCGGGCCTTCTCTCTGCTGCCCGTTAACCTTGGGATAGCGCCGGTCAACGCTTTGGTGTAGGGGTGCCGGGGACGCCTCATCACTTCCTCCGTGGGCCCCTGCTCGACCACGCATCCGGCATACATGACCACGACCCGATCCGACACCTCGCCGACGACACCCATGTCATGGGTGATGAGAATCGTTGTCAGGCGACGCTCTCGATGGACTGCCTTGACAATTTCCAGGACCGTGGACTGCGTCAGCAGATCCAGGGCGGTTGTCGGCTCATCGAGCAGAAGAATTTGGGGATGCAGAATAAGCGCCAAAATGAGGCCCACCCTCTGACGCATGCCTCCGGATAACTGGTGGGGATAGGCGGTCAACACCCGGTCAGCATTCATCGCCATCTTGTTTGCGAGGGTATGGGCTTCGGCGAGTAAGCTGCGGGAATTTCGATAACCGTGAGATTTGCCGAGATCGATGATCTGCTTGGCCACTCGACTGAGCGGATTCATGGCGTTCTGGGAGGCTTGGAATACCGTGCCCACGAAGGGACCCCGCAGCTTTCGCAACTCTTTTTCTTTCATGCCCACGATGTTTCCGTATGGTTTGTATGAAACCGAACCGGCCGCGATCCGCCCTGGATACGTCACTCCGTTGAGCAGAGCCAAGCCCAAGGTCGACTTGCCGGATCCGGATTCACCGATCACGGCCGTAATTTCATTAGAAGGAAAATCGAGATTTACAAGATCG
>JAJZZH010000219.1 GCA_021797675.1 Bacillota bacterium
CTAGGAGCTTGTCCATAAATCCCCATGAGCACGTGCAAAACTACAATATATTCCGCAGTTTCTGGAAACGGTACCATATATTGTGGATACGGTTGGCATGATTCGAATTAATGGACATGCTCCTAGAAAGCAAGCAAGGTGGTATGACGCAAGACTGGGTATCACTGCCTCAACTGCGGTGGACTGTTCGCCGCCGCCAGGCTGAGAAGCAGCGGTAGTCTGAACCGGAAAACAGGAAATTGGGCCCGCGTCACGAAATGATATCAACAGGATTTGACCGAAGAATCGCCAGCGACATCTAATTCCCTGGTCGCGGCCCATCGGACCTCCGTCCGATGGGTGAAGGTCCCGGAATTCCCGGTTTTCACCGGCGTTGCGAACGGTTAGCCAAGGACCCGCAAGCATTATACCATAGAAGATGATATTTTCTCAGCAATTATTGAAGCAGTTACAACCTCGTCGGTCTTTTCTTTAGGGTACTTACGTATTGCTTATCCCGAACAAGCAATTGGCTAAAACACCCCGGCCGCTTGGCCGGCGTTGGACAGCCGTGCGGCCGCTACGGGCGACGGAGGAAAATGCAGCCAGGCGGGGCCAAGGGATTGGGCCCCGCCTGGCTGCGGAGGTGGCTTAAGACGCAGACCGATGGGCCCGCCAGGCGGTAAATCCGCCCACCAGATTGTACACCCGGGGGTATCCACGCTGAGTCAACATGCGGGCGGCGACATAACTGCGGTGCCCACTCCGGCAGTAGACCACCACCGGGCGGTCGGCGGCGGGCGGCAGGCGATCCCACTGCCGGCGCAATCCGTCCAAGGGGACGTGCAAGAAATCACCAATTCCTCCCGTTGCGTTGACCTCCTCGGCGTTGCGGACGTCAAGCAGAACGGGTGGGGTCGAGCCTTTGGCCAGCCATTGCTGCAATTGGCCTGGGGTAAGCGGGGTCACCAGTCCGCGGCGCGCATTTTCGGCCGCCATGCCAGTAATCACCACCGCGTCCTTGGCGGCGGCGAACGGGGGGGCATAGGCGAGATCCAGTTCGCCCATGTCATCCACCGTCATCCGGGCCGAGATGACGGTGGCGAGCACGTCGATCCGTTTGTCGACGCCGAGCCGGCCGACGATCTGAGCGCCTAATACCCGCCCCGTTTCCGGATGGAAGAGGATCTTGATAAACAGGTCTTGGGCATGCGGATAATAGCTCGCATGGTCGCCCTTAACCGTGTACATGACCTGATAGGGGACTTTCAGGCGCTCGGCCGACTTTTCGGTCAATCCGGTTACCGCCAGGGTGTAGGGTTCGACGCGCACGATGGCCGTGCCCAGGGCACCCCGAAATTCCGCTGTGCCGCCCGCGGCATTGGTACCTGCCACGCGTCCCTCTTTGTTCGCGATCCCTGCCAGTGGCCACCAAGTCGGGCTGCCGGTCACCAGGTCGCGCTTTTCGACCGCATCCCCCGCGGCAAAGATATGGGGGATCGAGGTGGCCATCCGCGCGTCTACGGCCACGGCCCCGGTCGTTCCCAGCTGTAGGCCCATCTGGTGGGCCAGAGTGACGTCTGGGCGCACCCCCAGGGCCATGACCACCAGGTCTGTGGGGAGGCTGCCGCCGGACGTCAAATGAACCCGGGAGGGCTCAATCACCGAGACCGTGTCCCTCAAACGGACCGATATCCCCAGGTCATCCAGGCGGTCGAGGAAATACTGTGCCACATCGGCGTCAACCGGGGGCAAAATCTGCGCAGCGCGGTCCACCAAGGTCACCGAAATACCCCGCCGAGTCAGGACTTCGGCCATCTCCAGGCCGATAAAACCGGCTCCCAGCACGGTCGCGTGACGGGTGGGACGGGATTCGATGAACGCACGTAGACGGGCAGCGTCGGGAACCGAACGCATTTGAAAGACATGGTCTCCGTCTTGACCAGGCAGGTTAGCGGAGAGTGTCTGCGCGCCAGGAGCAAGAATCAACTCGTCGTATGGGTGCCAAGAGGAGTCTCCGGTTTCCCGCGAGATACTCTCCACCCGCTGCGTCGACACGTCGACGCGGGTGACTTCATGGCGCGTCAACACCCGAACCCCAAATCGATGGTCGAAGCTTTGGGGGGTTTCCAGCAGCAAATCCTCGACGGATTCAATCTCCCGGCCCACGTAATACGGAAGCCCACAGTTGGCAAAGGAGACGTACGGCCCCTTTTCAAACATGATAATCTCGGCGTGTTCATCCATGCGCCGGGCGCGAGTGGCTGCGCTCGCCCCTCCCGCAACCCCGCCGATGATCAGGATGTGCTTAGGCATCATGCCGGTGCTCCTCCCGTGGAAGTTTGCGGACGAGCCAGCGGGTAACCCGCCGCCATCCATGCGTTCATCCCGTTGAGCACATTGTGGACGCGAAATCCCTGCAGAGCGAGCCAGACGCTCATGTTGAGGCTTCGGCTGCCGGAACGGCAGATCAGGGCATACTCGCGATGAGGATCGAGTTCGCCCAAGCGCCGGGGCAGATGGCCCATCGGCAGCAACATGGCCCCTGGCACGATACCGTCCGCATGTTCATGGGGTTCGCGGATGTCGACGACCACAAAGCGGTCACGGTCTTCGTAGAGTTCGCCGACGCTGATGTCGCGAACAACGGGCAGCTCCTGGGCCATCCAGGATTCCATGCCGCGATCCCACACCCCTTGCACACTGAGGCCCAAATGGTCGAGAGCGGCCTTAGCCTGCGGGGCGTTGGTGGCGTCGCCGAAGATGCCCATGGGCGGTTTGGAACCCCGCAACGCTCCGGACAATTGACGCTCAAACGCATCAGCTACCCAGGGAAAGGCGTAAGCCGCGGGGACGTGACCCTGATCATAAGCCGATTGACTGCGAACATCCAAGATCACGAGTTGACCATTGGCGGCGCTCTGACACCATGCTCGCCATTGCTGCAAATCCATTGCCCGCATACCTCCCAAATCAGTGTAGAATCGTTAGTGTGATGATACCCCATAGGGTATCATTTATGCAATAGGAATTTTTATTGAGGCACAACGATATCATGCTGACTCGTTTAGATACCCGCCGGGGGACAGGATACGGATCGACATCGGGGATGGGCGGCATCGCGCAACGGGCGGCGATCAGCCTTAGCCGCGAGAAGTGGCCGGCGTCCGTTGTCGATCCGTGATTCCGAAGCCCAAGAGGACGGCCATCGCGGCGATCCCTGCCAGGATCCAAAATGTCGAGGGACAAAATAATCGGGCACCAATACCCGAACCGATCATCATCCCAGCATACATCGCGGTATTGTTCCAGGCCAGGCTGCTGGCCCGAACACGGAGCGGCACGGTGCCGGCCAGCGCCTTGAGATCGGGAATATAGGCTTGGGCAAAGGCAAATGCCCAGGCCCACAAGATGTCTGTCCATAGGGGGAGGAAGGCCGCACTAAATCCCATGCCGATGATCGTCGCCGCTTCGGCCAACTGCGCCAAATGCACCGCGAACCAAGGTCCGCGCCGATCCCCGAGACGGCCCAGCACATAATTGCCAGCCAAATTGGCGGCTCCGTAACCACTAAGAATATAGAGTAATTCGGTAAAATGGCGGATGCCTTGGCTTTCCAGAAAAGCGGGGAGATACGTGTAAACCATGCCGACGGCGAAAAATGCCAGCAGACTGGCCGAGAGGGAAGGCCAACTGAGCCGCAGTAGCGTGCGGGCGTCGTACCCATGACGGCCGGCAGGTGCGGGATGGGAGGCCAATCGCCACGGACGCAAGACGCCCTGTACAGCCGCGCCCACCGCGACGAGGGCGACGGCGATGGCAAGCATCGTGCCCCGCCAGCCCAGCTCCCGGGCGAACAACATTCCCAACGGCACGCCGGCCACCGTGGACAGAGAAAATCCCATCGAGACCACGGACATGGCGCGAGCGTGCATGCGTCGAGGGATCACGTCGGCTACCAGGGCATATGCCATGGAGCTGACCGCTCCCGCGCTCATCCCGGTAAACGCCCGGGCGACCACGAGCAGTGGAAACGTTGGCGCCAGACCAGTGAGGGCGTCGAAGACGACAAAACCGCCCAATCCCCAGTGCAAAACCTTCCGATGCCCCAGATGGTCGGCGAGCCCGCCCGCGAGCGGAGAAGCCAGGGCCGAGCCCGCGGCGAAGACGGTGACCAACCAGCCGACACCGCCCGCGCTGACATGAAAACTGCGCGCGATGGGCAGTACAAACGGCGCGATAAGGTTGAGATCGCTGCCTACTACAAACATCAGCAGAGAAAAAACTACGGCCACGGTCCACGGGTTCAGGCCGGAGCGTGCGGATCGTTCCGGCACGATGGGCGGCGGGATACCAGCACCTCCAGTCACGGCGAACACCTAAGGACAGAACGACGGGGCTCCCGCGCCGGGAAGCCTCTTCTATTCTGCCCCAATTTGTCCTTGCCGTTGCGGAAGTCTGGTGAAAACTCCGCACGGTTGGCCATATGGCCGTCTACGTGAGGCACCGTGCTTAGACGCCGATGATTTGGTATCCTTGCTCGACGAGGTCCACGATCACCGATCCCGCGGGCTCCAAGACGACCCCGGTGGCCGAGACGACTTGTTCATCGAGCCCCATTTGCTGCACGTTGGCGGGGCAAGCCCGTGTGCGCACCTCGGATTCTTTCAACGCCGCCAGCGCCCGCTGGATGGCCGGAATCTCGGCCGTGGTCAAGGTGACTCCGGGGCCAAAAAGATAGACTTCAACGTCCTGCTGATGGCGCACAGTGCGCAGTCTGTGGGCCAAAACCAGGGCCGATAAGGCTTTATTAGCTTGGTCGGGACCCGCGGTTATCCAAAACGCGATCTTCGCCATATGCTTTCCCTCCTCTTGTCTGCACCATTCATTCTAGCAAGATTTGAACCGATTGGGGGGGATGGTACCGACTTTCCAACCGATCCGCTGGCGGGTCTCAACGCCCCCTCGTACGACAATCCCACCACAATATAGGCTTGCGGAACCCCTGCGGACAAGGGCAAAGGGCAAAACACGAGCACCCAGGCCTCGCCCCATCTCAGCTGGCGACTCCGGACCGGCGGAAGGTGAACCAGGGCGGCTGGCGAGGTGGGATGCCCCGATCGCTAAGTGATCCGACGAAGGCTTTCCCACAGCCAATCCAGAAATCCGGGCACATTCAGGTCGGCAGCGACTTGGACCGGAGGCCGCTTGGTAGACAAGGGCGAGACGACCACGGTTCCTCGCAACGGACCTTCGAGCACTACGGTAAGCGGCAGGCTCTCCCAGCGAAAGAGTTCGGGGGCGTCGACGGCGGCGACGGCCACCGCATCGTCGACGGGAAACGCGTTGGGGTCTCCGCCTTCCCCGCGGGATTTTTCTCCGTAAAACGACAACATCGAATATAACAGCCTCCCCAACTGACCGAAGCCGCGCAGCCGATCAAGTTCAGTCAGTTGTACTAGAGCGCGATGCGTAACATTGATGCCGACCAGGCGGAGATTGGTGCCGTAGCGGAACACGGCGTCGGCCGCGTGGGGATCGACGAAGACATTGAACTCCACGTCTTTATCCAACTGGGCTCCCGGCATCCCGCCGGCCATACAGGTAATCGAGGCCAAGTGCTGGTTGACGTCGGGAAAGGCGAGCAACAAGAGGGCAACATTGGTCAGCGGGCCGGTGGCAATGAGGTGACAGGGACCGCGCTGACGGCCAATGGTGTTGCTGAGCCACGTCCAAGCCCGTTCAGGGGGAAACGGGCGGACGCCGGGACTCCTCACAACCTCGCCCAGCCCCGACGCCCCATGGACATGAGGCGCCGTCAGCAAGGGATAAAAGAGCGGTCCCTCAGCACCGACCATAACGGGAAGCTGGACCCCGGCTCGTTCCAGCACGAAGTGCGCGTTCTGGAAAGTCTGAGCAACGCTGACGTTGCCGGCAACGGTGGTTACCCCCTGCACGTTGAATCGGGCCAGGGCGGTCACCATGGCCAATGCGTCATCAATGCCCGGATCCATGTCGAGAAAGACATTCGAACCGGTAATCGGAGACACCTCCGCTGGCGGGACAGACCCGCAAGATGGCAATAGTATTCGATTTTGGCCGTAGTTATATACCGAGTGGCCTTGGCTGATCGAGAAACCATCGGCATCGTGGGCTCGGGTTGTATGGCATGTTCTCAAGTTTCTTTGGTCAGCAAATATAACCCGTCACTCAAGATAGGGTAATATACATATATGTATGAGTGTGAGGAGGTGGCCATATGGCCAACAAAACGATTTACGTCGCCGACGACGATCTGCCACTATACGAACAGGCGCAGGCGCTCGCTGATGGTAATCTCTCGGGTGCAATCGCGCGCGCATTGCGGAAATTTGTGCAGTCGGAGACGGCACACCGCGAAGGGTTCGAAGAGGTAGTGGTGCGGGTCGGCCCCCCCGGCAGCCAGCGAAAGAAGCGATTTTACGGCTACCGGATCACCGAATGGCGCCATCCCCATGGAGACAGCGGAATGGAGATCTTTGCGGTGTACCGTACCCGCAAGGGACATTATGCCGTCCATCGGGTGGAGATGCCGAGCTGGCTCCCGGGGCCGATGCATCGGCTCTTTGATGATGCATGGCTGGGAGGCTTGGCCAGCCGCGCATGGAAAGGGGTTCCATTCGAACAATGGTTTCCTTCCGGCACGGCCAAACTCGACGTCTACCAAACCCTCGACGAAATGGATGGGCACGTGCCGCCGGATCTCATAGCCCGCTTACGTGATCATGGCGACGAGCCCCCCATGGAAGATCTTGACATCTAGCCAGACGGTCAAAACCCCGGTTCGACCCGGGGTTTTGACCCTGCTGACGCGATCCCGTCGAGGGCGCCCGCCTACTTGAACGCAAGGTGGGTCTTGGCAGCTTTGAGCGTCTTTTGGCTGAAAGCCGCAAACGCCTGGTTGGCGGCTACCAGTTGCAACTGGGATTGAATCGTCGACTTCACCGAGGAAAAGGGGCGCACTGAAGCCGGGCTAATTTTTTGCACCTGCATCACGTAATATCCTTGTGGGGTATCGGCGATGCCGTACTGACCCGCCTTCAGCGCCTTCATTTCGGTGGTGAAGCTGGCGGGAAAGCCGTTCGTTGCATTCAGCGGCAACGGACCCAGCTCTCCTCCGGCCTTGGCTGACGTCTTATCTAACGAATATTGCTTGGCTAGCGCAGCGAAGTTCGCGTGGCCCGCTTGGAGTTCGGTCAACAGGGAGTGAGCCTGGGTCTTGGATTTTACCACGATAGCCCGCACGGTGTCGGTGGCCGGATTCTCAAAGAATCTCTGGTTCGATTGGTAATAGTGCTTGACCGCTGCCGCGGAAGGCGGTTTTACGCCTTTGGACACCTGTCCATAGGCTGCCTGCAACATCTCTTGTCCCACCGCGAACCGGTAAAATTGAGGCAGCGTGAGGTGATAGGTCTTGAGCTGCGCCTTGAGGGCGGAGGTGCCCCCGGCCTGCTTTTCGATGGCGGTGATCGACTGATGAGCCTTGGTGTCAGCATGGGACCGGGTAATCAGATGGTGGGAAACTGCCCACTGTTCCACCGCAACCCACTGCATTAGTTGCTGAATCTGCCGTTTTTTGGCGGATGCGGTGATCTTTGGCATGGGCTGTCCCGTCATTAAAGAGATGGCTTCAATCGACTGTTTCCACTCCGCGTCGGTGATGGCATGGCCGTTGACCGTGGCCAAGGCATGAGAAGTCGCCGAAGCAACTCCACAACCGACCGCGGCTAACAAAAGCACTCCTGTCGTCGCACCCCATACCACTCGTCGTTCAAATCGCATGTGCGTTCCCCTTCCTCAAGTCCATCGAAATCTGTCCGTTCCCTAACCGGTCATCCCGACAACCCATTGACCCAAAATTTTCCCGCCCCGACGATATTGCACAAGCCTTAGCATAACAACAATGACGATTCCTCGTCTAATCCGGTGTCTTCCTCGACTGCCAGGGTTAACCGACCGGCCGCGACCCCACGCGGGTAGGAAACCTGGTTGATCCTAGGCCGCCCTGGTTAACGGGGGTCCTGGGCGACTGGGAGGATCGGAACATCATGCCAGTTTGTCCATCCTGATTTGGCGGCGGGGACTCCGGCGTTTACGCCGGCCTGTCTCCTCTCGTGCATTACGCATCCAGCGAATGGGTTGCGCGTTGGCGACGTTAACCACACGGTTCGGAACCACGTTGGGCACTTCGTGATCGAACGCGTCCTCCAAACGCAGAGCGCCGCGTGTGCGAATCGTGCTGACATAGCCCACGACGCCGGTTTTGACGGCGCGCACGCCGTCGCCTTTTTGGATGCGCACTGGTGCCCTTCGTCGATGTTGACCCGGCTTGTCGTGTCGGAGACACCGCCCCTCCCTGGCAGGGCTTTTCCTCCCGGGCGGCGGGCGGCGAGTTAGGGCAACGCTCGCCGACGCCATGACCGCTTCAACGTAGCCGGCTCGCTCTGAGGATCCCGACCGGCCGGGACTAGACAATGCGAGCTGACGGTTTCCCACGAGCTCCCGCCTTTTGGCCGGGGTCATTGACTTGCTCGATGGGTTCCTGCAATGCTCCCCACGGGTCGTCAGTCCGAGTGGATTGGCCTCGTGCCGGCCGACCGATCCCGGTTTCGCGGGCCGTCCTTCCGGTCCAGGGCGATGCAAGACTCCGTTCGGATATCAAAGTTCATCATTGCATGCTCACCACGTTGCTGCCACTTTGCGGGTTCATCGCGTCACGGCGGCTTAGAGCCTCAAGGACCGATGGCCTCCATGCGCTTGGGCAATTGTGTTCTCTCGAAGTGATCAGACAAAATCCAGGACGATCACCCATAGATGAGTTCTCCCGTGGCGATCTGAACGGTCTTAATGATTTCCTCTTTGCTTAGGATAGTCGGTGTGGGGCCTGGAAGCAAACCGCATTCCCATCCGACGACTGTGGATCAACCGATAGACTCGGAGGGACTGGGGCGCAGCCAGGAAACGCGACCTTCGGGACGAAGCAGCTTGCGGGGCAGAAAACAGGCTTTGTCGACCCCCGGGCGGCCACAAGCTCGGGCAGCGTGTGATGTTCCCCCCGGTTCGTCCCGAAATGAGCACCTGCAACGACATCGACCTGACCCCCATACCCATTGCAGCCAAGGTCCAGGATGGGGATCGAGATGTTGGATCGCGACGGGCCATGGTGACTCCCTGGCGTTCCGTCGACGAAGAGTGCGTCTCGGCAAGAAAAATCCACCAACCCTCAACAAGGATTGCCACTTTAACAACGTGGGACAAGCGCGCATAATAAGATATTGAACGATCCAGCTTACCTTCGATGACCATTTTACGGAAAGATCAGTAATCCATAGAAGACTTGTGCGAAGGATTTCCGGAACACGTCGGACGTTGCCGCCATCGACTCGAAGGCGGTGGGGCGCGGTCGCGTGGGCTGAATCGTGGTCGGTCCGGGGGAGGACTGAGATGCAAGGCATAAAGAAGGCCCGTGGAACCGCCGGCTGGCGGAACCGCATGCCGCTTTGGATCGGTGCGGCGGTGGCGTTCGCGCTCATTCTGATTATCGCCGCGGGACTCTGGTTGAGAGCTAGGGGACCAAGCACAGGACTGCGACTGGGCGGTCCGGCTCCAACTGCGTTGATGAGGGACTTGACCACGGTGCCGGCCGCCGTCTGGGCCAAACTCGCTACACGGGGGGCCGTGCCGGCCGAGGTGGTCCGCGGGAAAGCAAGACCCAGCCTGCTCTATGTGGGAGCAGAAGGCTGTCCATTCTGCGCGGCGGAACGTTGGCCCGTTATCGTGGCACTCTCGCGCTTCGGCCACTGGTCCGGGCTGGATTTAATGCGCTCTGCTCCCAACGACGCCTCCTATCAGAATATCCCGACGCTTTCATTCCTGCACAGCACCTTTCGAAGCCGGTACCTCACGGTAACGACGAAGGAGACCGCCGGCCGTTTTTTGGGGCCGTCCGGATTTTATCCCCCGCTGATGAAGCTAACCAAGGTCGAACAAGCAACCTTCAACCGCTATGACGGACCGCCCTATATTCCCCAAAAATATAGGCACTCAATTCCGTTTCTCTTGGTCGGCGGGCGCTATTTGTGGATTGGATCCGCCATTAGTCCCGGATTGTTAAGCGGCCGAGCATGGAGTGCCATCGCCAGGGAGGTTCATTCGGGGCAGGGGGCGACTGGCAGGTCGATTCTGGTCGCCGCGAATGCTCTGACGGCGGCGATTTGCGCGGTCGACGGCGGCAAGCCGGGCGGCGTGTGTCACCTCGTCGGGTCAAAGGTGCCGGCGGTGACGGTCCCGTGAGGTGGGCGGCCGTCGTCTTGGGGATGGCGGTGTCGGCGTATCTGACGGCCGTACACTACTACCGACCGGTGCCCTTGGTATGCGGGCACTACGGCATGGTGGATTGCCAAAGTGTGCTGACCAGCGCCGAAGCCGTGTGGCTGGGCGTGCCGGTGAGTGCGTACGGACTCGGCTGGTTTCTCACCTATGGCATCCTCATCCGCGTTCGACATCTCGGTCGCTGGGTGATCCGCGGATGGGTGCTTTTGGGAACCACGACCGTGTGTTATCTGGTCTACGTCGAATTCGTGGTTTTGCAGAGCTTGTGCCTGTGGTGCTCGCTGCTGCACGTCATCATTTTGACTCTCTTGACCATCGAGCTGCGAGAGTGGGCGATATCCAGCGAATAATGGCCATGGCAGTCCTCGGCACAACCGTATTAACTTTCCAACGATTTGGCGCAAGGTTTTTAGAAGGAGATTGCGCGTCGACGGCGAATCATTCTACCGCGTGCATAAACTGAAGAATACCTGAATTACGATGGAGGAATTCGTTACGATGGCAACATGGAAACGCAAGCGCTGGGGGAAATTTGCTGGCCTGGGGGGAGCGGCCGGTTTGGCCCTGCTGATCGGCACCGCCGGTCGCTGGGAGAGATATTCGTCGCCGACGCTTAGCCCAATCAAGATGATATGGGTTCGTTCGACCCAGCCGCTCGGACTGACGCCGCAGTCGTGGCCTACTTTTCACCGTTCATTCAACAACAACAGTGCCTTTGTTGACAGCGGTGCTCCCAGCGGACCAAGCTACCTGATGCAGTTGCCAACCTTGGCCAGCAGCGACTCCCCGGTCGTCAATCATCGCCTGTTGGTGAACCTCAGTGAGGCCGGTGGGCGTGCCGACGGAGTATATCCCGGATTTACGATGGCTATCTTGCCGCGCAATGGGCACGTCTTGTGGAAACAGCAGATGCCCAACAGCGTACCGTCGGAGCCCGTGGTGGCCGATCACTTGGTATTCGTCGGCGAAGGCAACGCGGTCTTCCGCAGTCGATTTCGTTTCCCGATCCCTGCGATTTTGGGCAACACGGTTCGAGGCACGGGTCCCAGCGCGGTCTTGGCGTATTCCGCGACAACCGGGCGGTTAGTTTGGAAGTATCCGACGGTGGGGTCGGACCAACCGTCGCCGACAGTTTACCAAGGCCGGCTGTATGTGGTCAACGGGTCCCGACGCTTAGATGTCTTGGACCCCAAGACTGGCCGCTTTATTTGGGGCTGCAATTTAGGCGTCTATGTAAGCCGATCGAGTCCGCGCATTGCCAACGAAACGTTGTATGTGGGCGGGGGAGGGCCCGATGAGGTGGTCGCCGTGAATCTGGTGACGCACCGGGTGATTTGGCGGGTTCACTTTCTGAAGGCCATTGGGGCGGTTGACGACACCCCGCTCGCCTTGAGCGGCAATCAGATCTATGGGGAAACCATGGTGGGCTCGCCCTATGTCCCGCTGCTCAACGCAGACCACCATCAGACATTGTTCGCGCTCAATGCGCTGAACGGGCGCCTGCTATGGCGCAAAAAACTCGCGTTCGGATTCGAACCTCGGTATAAGCAGGGATCGACGCCCATGATTCACGGTAATGTGGTCTATGTGGGTAACGCTA
This sequence comes from Bacillota bacterium, assembly GCA_021797675.1. Taxonomy (GTDB): domain Bacteria; phylum Bacillota; class Sulfobacillia; order Sulfobacillales; family Sulfobacillaceae; genus JAJZXC01. The sequence continues at coordinate 11,951 of JAJZZH010000219.1, forward strand.
TCAACGGCAAGTTCTTTGCATTCAACCGTTTTACTGGTAGGCTCTTATGGTTTGTGCGCCTACCGGATCCGGTCACCCGTCCCGCGGTATGGGTACACGGCTTCGTCGTAGGAATCACGTCGCACGGCCGCCTGTTCGCAGTGAACCAAGGGGGCACCGGCCTGCGTACCCTGCGCATTGCCCGCTGGGTCAATGCCTTTGGTCCTGTCTTGATTGACCGGACGCTCTTTGTGGCCGGAAATTCTCCCCATCGCGGATATTTGGCGGCCGTTCCCTTGGACCGGTTGATCCTGGCGCCTCGCCAGCGTGCTCTCTGAGGAGCGAAGACCGAACACTCAGTCTCTTCCGCTTGCGTGACGCGTGCCGTGGCCCGAATTGGACGATCGGCCGAGGTGACGGTATCATGAATGCGGACGACCATTCGATTTCACAAAAAAGGGGTGAGGCAAGCGTGGGACTACTCACGGGGAAAACGGCGGTCGTGATTGGAGTAGCCAACAAACGAAGCATTGCGTGGGGGATTGCCAAGGCACTCGACCGTGAAGGGGCTACCCTCGCGCTCACCTATCAGACCGAGCACTTTCGGGATAACTTGGAGAAAATGCGCGGAGAACTCAGCCAAGATCCGGTGACCGCCCGCCTAGACGTCTTGGATGCGGATTCCGTGCGCACCTTTCGCGAAACCTTAGAGCAACAGTGGTCCGACCGCGGACTCAGCATCCTGGTGCACTCGATCGCCCATGCGCGGCGCGAAGACTTGGCAGGCCGATTTGTGGATACCTCTCGGGATGGCTTTTTGCACGCGCTGGAGGTAAGCGCATACTCGCTTCCCCGGGTGACTCGGGCGTTGCTGCCCCTGTTTGCCAAGGCCGGCGGCGGGAGTGTCATCACCTTGACCTATCAGGGATCCGACCGGGTAGTGCCGAATTACAACGTGATGGGAGTGGCCAAGGCAGCACTGGAATCGGCGACGCGCTATTTGGCCTATGACCTGGGCCGGCAAGGGATTCGGGTCAATGCCATCTCCGCCGGGCCGGTGCGCACCCTGGCGGCGGCAGGTGTCAAAGACAGCTCCTCGGCACTGCACCGGGTGGAGGAGCGGGCGCCAATCCCCGAAAACATTACCACCGATGATTTAGGCAATGCTGCAGTGTTTCTGGCCTCCGACTGGTCGCGTGGGGTCACTGGTCAGATTCTCTTTGTCGACAGCGGAATGCATATTATGGGCGGCTATTTGGCTTGACGAACCACCGGGACACTGCTATACTCACCACTAGTGGTTGCGGAAGTAGCTCAGAGGTAGAGCATCGCCTTGCCAAGGCGAGGGTCGCGGGTTCAAATCCCGTCTTCCGCTCCAATGTGTATCCTTCACAGGTTCCAAGGCGACGTAGCCAAGAGGTAAGGCAGGGGTCTGCAAAACCCCTATTCCCCGGTTCGAATCCGGGCGTCGCCTCCAGGTACACGCAATGGGTGGTTAGCTCAGTTGGTTAGAGCGCTCGCTTGACATGCGAGAGGTTCAGAGGTTCGAGTCCTCTACCGCCCACCACGCATTTGTATCCCCGCAAGCGATTGCGGGATTTTTGTTTGACAAGTTCTCCGGCAAATTCCGAGTGGCGCACTTTCCTGCGTTGGCGAGATATGTCCATGAACAAGAAGCCGTAGATATGCTTAAGCACGTTATATAGGATTGCGATGCGGCCCGGGACCAACGAGCAATCTGAAATGGGCCTAGAAACCAGGTTTGTGTGGACATTTGCGCCCATACGGCTGAGAACGTTGTCGCGGCGACCGCGGTTGACCGGTGGCTGAATCCGATGAAACCCCGACCGCAACCGATGCCAACTGCGTGGCGTTATGCATAGTGCAATCGCGGTTTGACATTAGATCACGGAGGTAACGGATTGATGCAAATTCTCAGACGGCGTATCGTGGTGTGGCTGGTTCTAGCCATCGCTCTCGTTTTCGGCATCGGTTACATGGTTTACGCTGCGGCCGGAACGCACCCCGCTCCCCGACATCGGCCCGCTCCGCGTCCACCATCGACCGCACCGCGTCCGCGTCGCCGCCGCCAGCTTGCCCGACACCCCATTTCGCGGCCCATCTTTCATTTGGCTCGGCCGACCGTGCAGCATCCGCTCACCATCTTGTCCATCGGGGACTCCCTGGGCGAGGACCTCGGTTATGGACTAAGGGATCTCCTGGCATCGCACCGCAACATCCGCCTGATACGGGACGCAGTCGGCTCGACCGGTCTGGTGAATACCGCCTATTACAATTGGCCGCTTAAATTCCAGGCGGAGCTAGCCGCCTATCACCCCCAATTGGTCGTGGTGTTAATCGGCGGCAACGACGCCCTCAGTTTCAACCAAAACGGTCACTTTGTCGCCTTCGGGTCATCCCTTTGGCGCCGCGATTATGGTGCCCGGGTGGCCACCATGATGAACGAAGCGACGCGCGCGAAGGCGCGAATGATTTGGGTCGGACTGCCAATTATGGGTCCCAAGTCGGTGTTGCCCAATTCCTCCATGAAGGCGCTCAATTCCGTCTACCAAGCGCAAGCCAAGCGACATCCGGGGGTGATGTATCTCTCCAGCTGGAAAGTTTTTCAAGGTTCCGGTGGCCAGTACGTCGAATATCTGAAAAACCGGACCGGCATGAGCCAAATCGTGCGCGACACCGATGGCGTGCATATCGCCCCTCCGGCTGGCCAGGAGCTCATTGCCACCGCAGTCATCGGTGCCTTGGATCGCGCCGCCGGGCTGCGTATCTGCCCTGCCAACGATATTTGGCACCGCTATCTTCCTCCCTTCTGTTCCGCGGCGTCGAAAGGCAAATAACCCGTGGGCAGGGACGGGCAGCGTGGCAGGCGGCAGCATGCATAGATGTACGGAGGGGATTGGGCTCCTGCCGCCTGCTCAGCCATTGCCCTAGTTTTTCGCCCGCCAAGCGGGTCTGCGAACCGGACTCGCCGCGGCCAAGGCCTTGATCAGCGCCTCGCGCTCGAAGTCGGCGATATAGCAGGGCGTGCCGGGTTGTTGCCGCCACGACTGGTCGATGCCGCCCGCGTCGACCGGGTCGAATCCCAATTGGTCGATGAGTTGCATGACCACCGCCTTTTTTTCCGGTTCGTCCCCGGCCACCGGCAAGGCAATTCGGCCGTCGTTTCCCTGCGGCCTGCCTTTTTCCCGCAAATGCCGGGCTTGGATGTTGTTGAAGGCCTTGACGACTGCGTGGTTCAGCTGCCGTTCTACCCAGCGACTTTCCGGCATCCCGTCTTCGATCTCGGCGATCTTGCCATCGCGCTCGGGGTAGTAGTTATTGGTGTCGATGACGGCGGCGTCTGGAGCCAGCTCGTCGAGGAGCCCTGCGGGCAACTGAGCAACGTTCCCCAAGGGAATGGTGATCACCACCACGTCTTTGCCCCGAGCGGCCTGCCGCACTGTGACGGCTTGTGCCCGCGTTTCCCGCGCCAAGTCGGCCAACGTCTCAGGGCCGCGGGAATTGGCGACCGCGACGTCGTGCCCAAGTTGAGCAAAGCGCTGGGTCAGCGTTCCGCCAATCATGCCCGCGCCAATGATACCAATGTTCATCGCGCATCTCCTCTCCCCAAAATCCTGCACTCCAGCATCCGTTGCGCCCCGTATCCGGCGGCCCCCGGCGACCAAGAGATCCGCCCGGGATGGATCCCAGAGTCGGCGACCGCCACCTCTCATGCCGTGTTCGCGGCCGAACGGCTGAAGACGCCGTTGCCGGGGGCCCACCGTGGACCTTGGCCACGATGGCTTCACGGCTGGTACGGTCCTCCATCCTTGGATCTTCGAAGCGCCCCGTTTTTCAGCTACTTGCCTGGACTGAGCGCCTCGTCCCCCGGCGATCGGACCTGGTTACGCAGGTTGTCCATGGCCGAGGTGCCCAATGGTCACACCATTCAAGCAAATCTCCACGTTAATGGCCGCGCTGTTGGCCAACATCGCGGAGACACTGCAATACCGCTCCTGGCTGAGCTGAACCGCCCGCACCACCTTGTCCCTGGCGGACGCGTCGCCCTCGATCCGGTACACCAACCGAATTTCTTGGTACACCTTGGGATGCTCGGGTGCCCGCGATGCGCTAATTTCCATGTCGAACGCCGTATACGGAACCCGCATCTTGTTGAGAATGGAGACCACATCCATGCCCGTACACCCCCCAAGCGCGACCAAGACCAACTCCATGGGCCGCACGCCTCGATTCTCTCCCCCCACTTCGCTGGCCGCATCCATCCATACGTGGTGCCCGGAATCGGTTATGCCTTCAAACGCCATCGATCCGCGAAAAGCAACCGTGGTCATAAGATACCCCCTTCACCCCTGCGGGTGTGATGTCCCGAGCCACTCCTGCATGACGCCTAAGTGACCGTCCTGTCCAGTCTCATTATAGCGCCGAGTGGTCGGCGCACCGCGGGTCGAGCGGCTCAGAACCGGCGAACAGGGCGGGAACATCGTCTTTCATGGTTCGTGCCCCATCGTGGTACAATACCTCACATTACCGGTGCGGACCGCGACAGGAGGAGAGCAAGATGTCCAAGCGCAGACGATGGTCTAAACGAGGCAAAATTCAGCTGCTGACGTTTTTTGGCGTGGCGGCTGGATTGAGCGTGTATATCGCGGCCACATCGTCTCCCGCTCATGCCCCCCAGAAGCTTCGACCACCGCACGCTGCGCAGGCTCGTTTGCCGTGGCGCTCTTCACGCTTGAATCCGGTCTTGCCCGGGGACGTGCTGATCGCCGATTCCTACAATCATCGCATTCTCATTGTCAATGCCCAAAAGCGCATCGTGTGGCAGTTCCCGCCGCCTGGGGCCAAGCCCAACCGTCCTTTTGCCCGCCCGGACGACGCGTTCTTCGGCCCCCACTTTGATGAAATCATCACCAACGAAGAGGACTATCAGGTCATCAGCATCATCAACATCCACCAACGGCACGTGGTCTGGCAATATGGTCATTTCGGACGCGCTGGCAGCGCCCCGGGCTACCTGGACTACCCCGACGACGCCTTTCTTTATTGGCGTAATGGCCATGGCCTGATCACGGTCGCCGATATTCGCAATGATCGTATCCTGACCATTAATCGCTCCACCCATCAGGTGGTGCGACAGTATGGGCAAACACGCGTCGACGTGGCCCGTCCCCCCGCCACCTATGCGGCGCCCAACGGGGATTTTCCCGCTCCCCACCGCGGCATGCTGGTTACCCAAATTGGGGGACAGGACGTCGTGCGCCTCAATCACCAGGGGCACGTGCTCTGGACGTTGCCGCTCCCGTATTTCTACCCCTCGGATGCCAACCTGACGCCGCACGGCAACGTCATCGTCGCATTTTATACCAACCCTGGCCGCATTATTAAAATCAGTCGCCACGGCAAGATTTTGTGGCAGTATTATTTCCGCAGCGGTCCGCGGGCGCTCAATAAGCCGTCGTTGGCGATGGAACTGCCCAACGGCAATATCTTGGCCACCGACGACCACAACGACCGGGTCGTGGTTATCAACCCCAAGACCAAGCGCATCGTGTGGCAGTACGGTCATCGCGGCGTGCCGGGCAAAGCCCCCGGCTATTTGAACGTTCCCGATGGCGCCGACTGGCTGCCAGCAGGCATTACGCCGGGGGCGAAGCATCCCGTCGGCCATCACCTATGGAGTTATCCCGGCAATGGCTATTAGGCTATTAGCCGGCGAGCCCTTCCCTGCTCCCTTAGAGGCGCTGGAGCACGCTGCGGGTTCGGGCCCGTCGCAGCGGCACCGCCAGGCGTTCCAGGCGTTCGTTGGCATAGGCAAAGAACTGCTGGAACGAGGCACAGAAATAGTCCGCGGTATGCTCAGGCTGATTGTCCCATTGTCGGTTGCGCGGGCAGCCCCCCCGGCAATGCGCAAGCCACTGGCAACGCTGGCAGGTTCCCGGCAGATCCGGCTTCATGTCGGCAAAGCGTTGATAGACGTCAGTGCTAAACGCGTCAATCAAGGCCATGTCAGCGATGTTGCCGATGCGCCACTCGTCGCCGATATAAAAGTCACAGGGGTAGAGATCCCCATTGGACTCCACAATCAGGTGGGCGGGACAGCGCTTGCGCATGGTGCACAGATCGGGTTGCAGGCCCACGTAGGACTGCACCACATTGTCAAAAAACCGGATCGACGTATCGGGATGACCGTCGCGATACCAAACGTCGAACACTTCACAGAGAAAGTCGCCATACGCTTGAGGACTGATGGCAAAAATTCCCGGATCCTCCACGGTCTGGGACTGAAACGCCATCTGGGGAATGAACTGGATCCAGCGGAAGCCGTGCTCACGGTAAAAGGCCATCAGTTCGCCGCCTCTGCCGACATTATGTGGGCCGATGACGGTCAAAATGTTGAAATCCACACGTTCTTGCTCCAGCCAACGGATGCCTCGCATCACCCGATTGAAGGTGCCGTGACCACCCGCATCCACGCGATGCGCGTCATGCACCGCCTGAGGACCGTCTAGGCTGACGCCGACCAAAAACCGGTATTCACGAAAAAACTGGGCCCACGCCTGGTTAATGAGTACCCCGTTGGTTTGCACCGCATTACTGATCGTGGTCCGCGGGCGGGCGACTTCCGCCTCCAAGGCGACTACGCGCTGAAAAAAGGGAAGGCCCGCCAACAGCGGCTCCCCTCCCTGCCAAGCAATCGAGGCCACCGGCCCCGAGGTGGCAAGGTAGTCGCGCAAGGTCTTCTCCAAAATTGGCGGCGGCGGGATACGAATCCCCTGCGGCCGTCCCAACACCCGGCTATAATAGCAATAATCGCAGGCCAAATTACAGTCTTCGGAAACGGTCTTCCACATGATGCCGTACTGCACCGTCTGATCCCCTCCCGCACGTCCGTGTCCCTGCGCCTCAACCCACATCCTTAACCGCCTCTGCCAGCGCACCGCGCGATCGCACGGGCCTCATCCGCCTTCGCCCAGTGATGCTTACGGCAATTCCTCCGGCCGTACCCGCCGTTGGCCGCCCTCACGCGGCGGATGAGGTCGAATCTCCGCCGCGGGTTCCCCCGCCTCGCGCATCTTGGCCACCAGCCGCTGGCGCAGGCGGGCAGCCAGGTCGGCATGCGAAGCGAGCCCGGCCAAATTAGTCAGTTCGTAAGGGTCAGCCTGAAGGTCGTAAAGAAATTCCTCGACGTATTCCTCCGCGAACATCACTCGATACCCGTCTTGCCCCGGGGCCGACACGCTATATTTCCAGCGCGGGGTGCGCAACGCTCGCCCAACCTGCGACTCGCTGATTTGAATCAGGACCTCGTTTGCCCAATCCTGCACCGAACGCTCCACCAACGGCACTAATGAGCGACCTTGAAGGCCTTCCGGCACACCCAATCCTGCCGCATCGAACAAGGTCGGCGCCACATCGATCAAGCTGACCAATTCTTGCCGCGTGCCCCCGGAACGAAAGGGGCCGCCACCCATCACCATGGGAATCCGAATCGAGCTCTCGTGACAACTCCGCTTGTATTCCCCGTTGCGTGTCTTGAAATGATTACCGTGGTCACACGTATAGAGTACGATCGTGTCTTCGGCCATCCGCAAGCTTTCCAGCGCATCCAAAACTCTGCCAAAGGCCTCGTCGAGCCGCTTCACCATCCCATAATATCCGCCCAGCTGTTGCGCCGCACTGCCGCCGAGCGCAGCCAGGTCCGGCGGCATCCAGCGTCCGTGGTAGGTATCCCGGTAGACATCGGGCGCCGGGTAGTCGTCGCGATGATTCTGATGGTGTGGCTCGAGGAACGACAAAAAGAGCAGGAAGGGATGGTCCGTGTTGTCCGCAATATAGCGAATGGCCGCGTCGGTCAGCGCATCCACCCGGTAGCCGGGCAGATGAACGGCTTCCGAGGCCTGATCATAGACCACGGTGTCATAGGCATCCGACGTAAACTCCAGGGCGTTTGCAGCCAGCCAATATGCATAGCCCCCGCGTTGTTCGGAGGGAACGGGTTCTTGGCCGGCCAAGTGCCACTTCCCGATATATCCGGTGCGATACCCGACCGCCTTCAGCCGGTCAGCCAGCGTAGTCGCCGACGCGGGGAGCGGCACCCCGTTGCGAAAGCAGCCGGTGGTCGTCGGGTAGAGCCCCGTCTGAACTGCCGACCGTGCCGGGCCACACACTGGCTGGCAGGTAAAAGCATGCTCAAAGAGCGTTCCCCGGCGGGCGAACCGGTCAAGATTCGGGGTAAGCCCCAACGGGTTGCCATAGGCCCCGACGGTATCCCAGCGTTGCTGATCGGTAAAAAATACGACGATATTAGGGGATGGCTTCGCCATCGCGCAAACCTCCAAATGTCTTCCAAGGTGGGTGCCGCCATTACCCGGATATAATGTTCGTTCGGCAAAGCCGCGTCGTAAATCCGAGCGCGCCACTGGCGCACGTTCGCTGCGCGTCGACGCGCCGCCCACTGCGCAGGTCGGTCGCCGGGAGTCTTGTTTACGGCGGCGCCAAGCTCCCCATCTCGTTTCCCACTGTATCATCATTTCACCCCACCACGCTACCTTGGCAGAAGCGAAATGCATGACTGCTTGGCAAACTCCCGATAACCCCGGATGGCTACGACGCGGTTTTGCCGCGCTCCGCCTAGCGCGGGCTGTGGTGGGGATCCCACGATGGGGAAATCTCCGACGGGCTCAGGCAGGAACTGGCATCCTTTTAGCGAATTGCCTATATGGATCCGGGAAATGCCGGGCGTCGAAACTACCCTTTCAATATCACGTCAATTCAAATGGGTCAACGGATATCTTGGCCCGCAGCCGTTGGCAAGGTCACAGAAGTTTACAGATGGTGCAGATGAGAAGATGAGAAGATGCGAAGGAGGGTCCCTGATGCCGACACGGCGTTGGATAATCGCAATCGGTAGCATCACCGGCTTAATCCTGCCCCTACAGTTCGCGGCCCCGAATATGGTCTCAGCGGCAGAGTTCGCCACGCTTCGCGGCAACACACCGTCTGCCTTAATTGCCGCCTCAACCAATCCGCAGCCAGCCTCTTCGGCGGCTACCATCAGCCTTTTCGTCGGCTTCAACTTTCAGACGCCGTCATCCGGGTACCCAAAGCTGTCCCAGTATATTCAGGATACCGAGACCCCGGGTTCCCAATATTTTCATCATTTTCTGAGCGCGAGTCAGTTTACCGACCTGTATGCGCCTTCCTCCACCCAGGTGGCCGCGCTGCTCAACTACTTGGCCGCCTTTCACATCACGCCGGTCACGGTCAACGGTCAGCCGCTCGCCTATCCCTTGGGCATTAACCTGACGGGCAGCGTGGGTGAGGTGGCCAGAGCCTTTCACGTATCCATCAATCACTATAATTTCGGAGGCCGTTCTTACCTGGCCAACGGCAACAATCCTTCCCTGCCGGAAAACTACGCGTATCAGGGTCAAACCTACAACCTCGCCGCCCTGGTTTCTGCCATCGCGGGGATGAGCACCTATAACGGCCTGTCAACCCATATGGTGTCGACGCCGAAGACGCTGCAAACGGGGCAAACCCAGCCGGTCGGATACTCTCCCGCCCAGATGGCGACGGCGTACAATGTTAATCCCCTGTACGCCCAACACGTTACCGGCCTCGGCACCACGATCGCCGTGGCCACCCTGGCCCCCTTCATTCCGCAAGACGCCAGCCACTTCTGGCGTTACTACCACATCCATCGCACCGGCTCGCTCAGTGAGGTCGGCGTGGCCGGCCAGCAGGTGACGCAGTCGGGCTACGGCATCGGGGGGTCGGAGACCAGCCTGGATGTCGAGCGGTCGGGCGCGCTGGCCCCAGGCGCCAATCTCATCGTCTACGAAGCACCCAATACCACCACCGGCTTCATCAACCTGTTTGAGGCGGTGGTGAGTCAGGACCGGGCTCAGGTCATGACCACCAGTTGGGGAGAATCCGAGTTTTTCGTTCCCTTTTCCTATGCCTACCTCATCAATCAAGCCTTTATGCAAGGCGCTGCCGAAGGAATGACCATGCTCGCGGCCTCGGGCGACAACGGCGCCTACGACGGCTATCCGGCCGACAAGCATCTGAGCGTGGATTTCCCCGCCTCGTCCCCAGACGTCCTGGCCGCTGGCGGCACCACGCTGCCTCACATCAGCGCGACCAACACTAATCCCATCACCCCCGGCACCACCGCCACCGGCACCATTCCTATCCCCCAGGGAAGCATCGCGATGCGCGGGGAACAGGGCTGGGGTTGGTCTTACCTCCTGCCCTACTATGCCAATTTTGGCGTCAAAACGGCCTCTCAGTGGCGTCGAATGCTGTTCCCCGTCGGATCCACGGGCGGATCGAGCGCATTGTTCACCGCCCAGAGCCCGGTGTCCACCAACTCGCTTTACGGCTGGTGGCAGCACGGCACCCCCAATCCGGGCGCTCGCAACGTACCCGACGTGGCCTGGAATGCCGACCCCTTCACGGGGTATGCCATTTATGACACCAATTCGGTCTACACCTCGCCCAACGCTGGGTGGACCAGCGGATGGGGCGGCACATCCTTCGCGGCGCCCCAGTGGGCGGGCACCGTGGCGCTGTTAGACCAATTTTTGGGCGGACGCCAGGGTTTGATCAATCCCGCCCTCTACGCCAACGCCCAGGGAGGCGGATTTCACGACGTAATACGAGGCAATAACTGGTATTATTCAGCCGGACCGGGATGGGATTTCGTCACCGGCCTGGGTACCCCAAACGTTGCCCAATTGGCCACCAGTTTGGAAGCCTGGAACCAAACCGGGCACTGAACCGGCCACCCGCCCAGCGCCCCCCGGGGGGCCCTTCTGCGGTTCCGCCGCGCAAAAAGCCCTGGGCACGGGCTTAATGATTGCGTCCCCCAAACCGGGCCGCCTTGCGCAGCGGCGTGGCCTCTGGGTTCTTCTTAGCGATTCTTCCCCTCCGCCCTACGAGTCAAGGGCCCCATGGTCAGGACAAACCCGGGGCGGGCACTGCGTGCCCGGCGCACGGAAGATGCGGTGTTCCGCCTTGGGCACAGCTTTGGAACGAAAGGACGACCGGGGTTCGCCACGATACCTCCTCCCCCTCGCCCCCCTTTACCTGTTTCTTCATCCAGGGAGGGAAAACTCGTCCTTCCGCTCCTTGCCCCCGAACGGTGGCCATCGTCTGCGCTACCAGAGGCCGTCACGGTCCAGGCGTTTGCTGAGTTCTCGGACCGTTTGCAGCGGTGTGGGCTCGTCACCATAGCGTTCCCGCTCATAACGGGCGATGAGTTCTTCCAACGTCGCCCACCCTTCGTTCGGCCGGCTTAAGGGGTCGTCTCCGCGCCAACCCTTCAGCCCGTAATTGCGTAGGGTTTCTCCCAGGACGATGGGCCTTCCGCGACGCGCCTGACGGTCGAGCCAGCGGACGACGAGCCGCCGGAGAGCCGTTGGCGGTCGCGACCGTCGGCGTCGGGAGGGCAGCGGCGAGCGCTCCCAACGAAGCCCACCGGCTCCCAGCGCGTTACCTTCTGGTCGACTCCGCAGCGCTTGCAGGATAAGATAGGTCACGGTGAGCACGGCCACGGTCAGGACGACGATTCCCCAATGGGCGAAAACGAGGTGAGCGTGAACCGGGTGCATGCGATGCCTGGGCAAGATTTTGGGTATCCGGCTATGAACGCCCCGAGGCCTCGCCTTATGCCGCACCCATCGCAGCAAGAGCACCAAGAGCCCCAGGGCGGCGGCCGCCCCCAGCAATTGAACGAGGAGATCGCGCCAGAACTGAACCACCACGTACACCCCGAAGCCGGCCAGCATTCCCCACAGCATGACGGTTCGGGCCGACGGTGAAACGACGAGCATCAGCGCTACCCCCACTCCAACCGCGAACAGCATAACGAGAGGAGTCAGCACCAGTCGCATCCGGCCCGCACCCTGCGCTTGCATGCTGATCACCTGGGCACGATGCATGGCCAGCAGTCGTGCCGCCACTCCCAACCCCGCCAAGGCAGCGGTCGCCCCCGGCGAAGGATTTTTGGCCAAGACGGCGATGAGTGCTGCGACCGCCACCATCGCTAAATCCGAAGCCAAGCGCCGAGTTTGCAGATCGTCATCTCGGGCCTCGCCATGACCAAGCCGCCGTGCCCAGAAGACCGACCACCCAATCTCACCGCAGACGGCGGCGCCGGGATAGAATTCCACCGCCCACACGCCGGCCAACAAGACGGTGATCACGGCCAGGCCAATTTTTTGAACGCGAAAAGAGGGATGGCGCCATAACAAAAGCATCGCCGAGGCCCCTGCCCCCGCCACCTCCGCAGCGACCGCAGGCCGAGGCGCACCGGTCACGGCACTGACCAGCACGAAGGCGGCCAGCACCGCCATCACGCTGTCGGCGAGCCGTGCATACGGATTCCAGGCGAGATTCATCGTCGATCGACCTCCAAGCCTTCCCCCATAGCCGCTGAGGCCAACAGGTCGATGACCTCCACCCGGCATCCGCGCCGCCGCCACGCGCTGAATTTCTGGTCGACGACCGCATCACGATAGGCCAGCAACGCAATGATGACCGTAGGAAAATCGACCTCACGTTCTATCTCGACCAAGAGCTCCTCCAGCGGTATCGCGGCATAGGTAGCCAGGCCGCCCAACACGTGGCCGACATGGCGGCGCATCCGGGACGTCCACACCCCCTCGCCCCGGACGACGCCATGACGCACCTGTTTGCGCGCCTCGCCCCAGTACCCGTCGGCATAGACCCCCACTTGCACGCCCTGCCGGCTCATGGCCTCAACCAAGGCGTACGTAACCTCATAGACGCGGTCGGCATAATCGGTCCGACCTTCCCAGCGGAGCGCGGAAATCCGCACACTCGCAATCACCACAACGGTTTGTCGCATCGCGGTAGCCCGTTCGAGGACCATTAACTCACCTCGGCGCGCAGTGACCATCCAGGCCACATCGCGCAGGGAATCCCCCGCTTGGTACGCTCGGAGGTCCACCCAATCGGAGGACGTCGGCGCGAATTTCAACGGCGAGGTTTTTAATCCCAAGTGGTCGAGCGGCACCCGGGTCGGTTTGCCGAGGACGCGCCGCGGATGCACGGTGATCATCCTCGCTACCGGAAACACGCGGTCTTCACGACGCATGGTCAATCCGTCGGCGACGGTAAGCGTCAGCGAATGCAGGCGATGGGCTCCGCGCCGCGCACCCAGGACGTCAAACCGGATGGTGATCGCTTCCCGGGGCCGAAGCGCGAGCGCGACGGCTACCGGAGGGCGATCGGAAGCCCACCGTTTGTTCCCCAGCGTCGGTTTCATCACCCCGGACGCCGCGGGCCGATCCGTGTCCAAAACGATTTCCAGGCCGTCAGGGAGGTCAAGCGTGCACCTTAGCAACGGGCAAGGCAGCCAGGTCGGATTCTTCACGATGATGGCGATTTCGCTGACGGCCTGAAAGGCGAGGGAGGTCGCCGCCAGAATGACCTCGGCTTCAATCCGCGGTGCCACGACCCGGTGCACCAACTCGACCCACGCGACCAGCGCGGCCGCCAGGGCAAATACGCCGAGCAAGATGGCGATCATGGGATCTCTTCATCCTCCAAGGGGACTCTTACCTCCCCCAGCAAGTCGGCCATCCAGGCCTCGGGATCAACGTCCTCGTCTGCGGTGACCCGTAGCAACCGATGAAAGAGTACGCGAGCAGCAACTTTTTGTACGTCGTCGGGAATGACGAAATTCCGGCCGGCCAACACAGCCTGGGCGCGCGCGGCCTGAGCAAGCAAGATCATGGCGCGCGGACTCGCTCCCACCTCGATATCTGGGCGCGTTCGGGTAGCTCGCGTAATCGCTGCCACATAGGCCAGCACATCGCTCGCAAACCGGACCGCGGTGACTGCCTCCTCAAGAATGGATATGGGCGCAGGCGTGGATCCGGGATCCCCCGAGTTCTCCAGCGGTCGAGTATCCTCGCGGGGACGATTTTGCAGGTGCAGAGACAAAATGCCCAGATCATGCCGGGGAGCGGGATAGCCCAGGGAGGTCTTCAATAAGAAGCGGTCTAACTGGGCTTCGGGCAGCGGAAAAACGCCTTGCGACTCCAACGGATTTTGCGTAGCCATCACCAAAAACGGTTGCGGCAAGCGGTGCGCCGTGCCGTCGATGGTCACCTGCCCCTCCGCCATGGCTTCCAATAATGCCGACTGAGTCCGCGGCAGGGCGCGATTAATCTCGTCGACGAGAAGCACATGGGTAAAAATCGGCCCGCGCCGCAAGACAAACTCGGCTTCGCGAGGATGAAACACCAACCCTCCGACAATGTCGGCGGGCATCAGGTCGGGCGTGCACTGGATGCGGCGAAAAGAAAGTCCCAAGGCATCGGCAAACGTCTTCGCCAGCTCTGTCTTACCCACTCCGGGCACGTCCTCCAGCAAGATGTGACCATGCGTCATGAGGGCAATACAAAGGCTATCGACGGCGTGGTCGAGTCCCAACAAACGGGCGGCAATGGTCTCTCTTATCTCGGTGATCACCGCTTGCGCAGCGGCAATGGGTTCAACCGATTGCGGCATGCCTAATATCCCCTCTCGAGCGGTCTATGGCGACGCAGAGCAAGCTCGCAGCGAGCAAACCATTTCGCCGCAGTCGTACCGTGCACTCCTCCGGCGGGTGGCGCACGCCCAGGATCTGCGGGTCTATCCGCCGTGGTTGCACCGAACCGTGGGATCGCCGATTCCCGGTGCTAACACCATAACCGATGGCGCTTCGAACGACTAGTCGGCGGATAACGGGTGTTGAATGCCGCGGCATGTTCCTGGTATTGTTGGCCGAGGAGGGTGCATGATGCGAATCAACATCAAAGACGGCAACCAGGTCAAGCAAGTCTCCCTGGTGCCGCCGACCGCCGACCAAAAGGTTTGGATCGACGGGCGTAACGATGATGAGACCGTGGTTCAGATTGCAGACGCCTTGGGGTGGGATGTGGCGGCGTTAACTTCGATAACTCGTAACGTTGACCGAGCCCAGTTGCAGAATCTGGGCCAGGTTTCTTTCATCTCGGTCTTTGTGCCTGACGCGGACACCCTCCGCCAGGTGCACATCCTTCTGGCCCATAGCGTGTTGGTAACCTTGCATAATGAGCCTGTCGGGATGCTTGACGACATAGCCCTTGAGCTAGCCCAGAAGGCAGACCTGCTCCAGTCGGCCCACTATCTGCTGTACGAAATCTTAGAACGCACCGCGGACCGTTTCCTGGAGGCCATGGACCACTATGAAGAAGCGTTCGACGTACTGGAAGAAGAGGTGCTGAACGGCCATGACCGAACTCATGCAGTGTTTGCGCTGCGGCACGAGCTCCATCGTCAGCGCGCCATTCTGGCCGACATGCGTCGGATCGCCGCCCGCTTGTCGCGCCGGCAATTTGCCTCGGCCAGTACCGGTGCTCCGGAAGCCAATATTTTTGTCGACGTCTACGATGGCTTCTATCATGTGATGGACAACATCGACAGTCTTCGCGACAATCTAACCGGCTTGGTGGATTTGCAACTCAACCAACGCTCGACCCGTCTTAATGAGATCATGAAATTTCTCACCATCTTCTCGACGATTTTCCTCCCGCTTTCGTTTATCACCGGGTTTCTGGGGATGAATCTTCGCAGCATGCCTGAACTTTACATTCCGTATGGGCAGGAATTCACTCTGTTCCTGATGATCCTCTTGGTAGCCACCATGCTGTATGTCTTCAAACGGCGAAAATGGATGTGATCAACTGGTTGGCAAAACCTCCCATACGCTCCACAGGAATTGTCGATCCCGTGCGCAGTCCAGATTCGCTCCCAGGCTTTAGCGTCGTGGTCCAGCTCAACTTCGCTCACGTCATGATCGGGGATAGCGGGCGATATTCGGCACCAACCCAATCACGCGGGTTTTAGCTCGTGCAGGGCGCCCTTGGCCACCTGACCAAAGGCGGTCACGGGGTGCCGCTCCGCCGACGTGGCACCGCCCCAAAAACCGCACCTTGGTGTCCACAGGCGGGTTTAGCTTCATGGTGGACCCCTGCCCTGCGCTGAAGCATCTTCGATGATGACCTAGGGTCAACGGCGGCTGCCCCTAAACGCCAGCTGCCGTTGACCCGGTCTTCGCGTCGACCTATGCCCGGTTAGTCTCCCCGATTTGTGATCCCCGCCTCGGGAATCGGAGGCGGCTTCAGGGGTTCGCCGGTTGATAGAGCCGTTTCTTTGCACGCCCTTGCCTTTAGGGCGCAAGGTGGTGCTGAAGCGCAAATTGGTGGTAAGCCGTCGCTACCGTACGCGCATATTGGGCCTTGGCCGCGGCCAGCGGCAAGTGCCCCCCAACGTATTCCTGGAAAATGTTGCGGATGGTCGTATATTCCGCGCTGGTCAGGAACTGACCGCCGTCACACTGGTACCACGGTCTGGTCAGCTGCGCCTTGACCGAGCCCAGAGCCGGAACCGGATGGGTGCCCTTAAAGGTGGGTACGAAACTGCCCAGTTGGTTCACAATCATCTGATCGTGCTTGGGAGTGGCGATAAAACGCAGCCAATCCAGCACGGCCTGGAACTTGCCCGGCTGCCGCATGGTTGTGTCCGCCTTAGGCGTCGAGATCGCATACTGAAACGCCGCCTGCGGTCCCCCAGCATCCCCCGCGCTGTTATAGTTCGTGCCGAACTTGGAAGTTTTACCCAGGAGCGGCATGGGAAAGGATCCAATGGGGAACTTGCCTCCCGCATATTTCACGGTGTTAGGCACCCAGGTGCCACCAAACACCATCGCCACCTTGCCGGCGGCAAACAGCACCTGCCCCGTCTGCGCACCGGTGGGCACGTTGTTCCACGGAATGACCGTGGTGTTTTTGTCCCAATAGTTATAGAGTTGCTTGACCACGGGCCACCAAGCCATAATCCGCGGATTCTTGGTTGGATTCAAAATGCCCTTGGCGTAGGCTATCGCATCATCGTATTCGGAGATGCCAGGCTGCCGGGAAAACCCGGCAATCTTACGCAGGGTCGGCAAGCCAAGGTAATTGCCCAAAAAGTCCCGCACCCACCAGTCGTACGTGGGAATGTCAGCCCCTGGCATGATGTGATGCGCCTTGAGTTGCTTGGCGTCGGCCAACAGCGCCGCCCAGGTCTTTGGCGGCCCGGCGATTCCTGCCTTGTGAAACAGTGCCTGGTTGTAAAAGAACTGAATGCCCAAATAGTCGCCATTGACCTCATAAATCTGTCCGCCGGGGGCTCGGGTCTCCGCCACGATCTTGGGATTCATCACGCTCGCCCAGTGTCGATTGCCCGGAATATAGGGATCGGGCTGACGGAAATAGGGCGCCAAATTATAGACGATCCCTTGCGGAAACACCGTGTTCCAGTTCTCGTATTGGTTGAAATAGACGTCATACATCGTGCCGCCAGCCGCCTTGGTTTCGACCTGCTGATTGCTGTCCTGAAAACTGGGATTGACGAACCGGATATGAATGCCGGGATAGAGGCGTTCGAACTGCTTGGCCAGCGTTTCTAGCACAGTCAAGCGCGGCGCATTCTTAGCCAGCTTGACACCGGGCGCAACGGGGGTATATGACTGCGCGAACATAGTAATCGTGCCCTTCCACTTCAGGTGAGGGAGAACACGGTGTGCGGCCGCCGGTCGGGGGCTAAACGCCGTCGCGGTAGTGACAATCAGGGTCGCGCTGAGCCCGATCAAACCTCCCTGTTTGCACCTGGCCATCGAACTGCCCGATGAAATCAACTTCATGCAACTTCCCTCCAAGTGTCGCCCTGGCCGTAAGCGGACTCCCTTCGAGCGCCAGCTCACGGTAGGAATTTTGATAAGTCAAATATAGAATAGTTCGGATGATATATTACGTCAATCGAATAATTCGACATCATCGGATTCTGGGGATGGATACCGTCTCGCCGCGACTTCCCGCAAACCGACGTTTCCAACGAGTTCCGATGCATGGTGGCATGTCAGTGAAGTGGACGTCCCCCATGGCCAAAAGCCAGAGATTCCTCCCAGCGACAGGTTTTTTGATCAGCGAACATATGGTGGCCGGACGATCCCCGGGGCCGTTTGGAATACACCCCCAGTTTGGCAGCCGAGGAATCCTCCCTGCACCGGATGGCTGCGGCCCAGGCCAAAGGAGTGGTAGCCAGCAGAATGCGGAATTGCCCGAAGAAGTTCAGCCCATCGTGAAGGCATTCGGGGAGCTCGTCGTCCAAGAGGCGCAGATCACCACCTTAGAAGGAGTCGAAACGGGCTGACCCAGCTCTTTGATCAGAGCCTCGCGCAGGGCTGGATGCGCGAGATCGTGCAGACCCAGGAGCCGTCGTCGCCCCCGTGTCCGGCGTGCGCGCGGACGATGCGCAAAGTCGACGAGGTTTGATTGGAGTTTATCAACCAGAGCCGTTCGCGGTTGCCAGCCTCATCGCCTACGACAGGGCAAAGGCCCCCACCGCCTGCTTTAGCCCCGTACGCTAGCTCCCATTGCCCACACACGCTGAACCATGCCAGGAGCCATCGCTAACGCCTCATGGCTGACGCGTTCGGCGCACCAGGCCATAGAACGATGGCCCGGCTTGCGTCGGTCATCGCAGGACCCTACCGGCCACTTAGGACGCTGGCCAACGGCTGGGACTAAGCCCATGGGGCATTACTTCGACCTTCGACTAACATGGTTGTCATCCGATCCAAAGGGTTCTGTTGGATGCGACCACGCCGAAATCAGCCCCATAGGCAGGGATTCACGGTTGGCGTAGGACCAAAATGCACGACCGGAGCCAACCGCGAAGGATCGTGGAGCGACGAACGTTTTTGTGATCGTCAGGGCTAGCCGCCCTGCACCGTCCTCATCCCTGACGCCCGGCTGCTCTTGTCATTCTAGGCGAATCAGGCGATCAAAAGGATGGATCTTCCATGCCTCATAGGGAATCGTGCGCGCACCCATCAGGGCGTCTTGAGTCCGCGAGCGCATTGGGGGCCGTGTAATGTACACCGCCATGTTGGCTGGAGTCAGAGCAACGAAGTCGGCGGCCTGAATTTCCTCTGGCTGAAGATGCAGGGTGCCCCCGAGGTATTCGCCAATAAAGACGATGGAGAGCACCGCCTGCGAAGCATTGTAATAGACCCCGGTCACCCCCGATGGCCGTATTTGGATACCCGTTTCTTCGCGCACTTCCCGTACCACCGCCCGATCGGGGGGCTCCCCCTCTTCCACCTGGCCTCCCGGAAGCTCCCAGGTATCCGCGCGCAGATGGGTCTTCACCAGCAACACGCCTCCCTGATGGTTCCGTACCAAGGCGGATACGGCCACAATATGTTTCGGTGCCATTCCCTGCATGCACCCCCTCCCCCGCAACGCAGCTCCCTCGGTGACTGCGCCCTCACCGGCTTCCAGGAAATGGGTGCGCCATCACGGGACCGGACGAGGGCCAGCTTCACGAATCCGACCCGTTGCCGTTTGCTGAAATGAGCTCCCGACCCTCGCCCGCCGCCATATCCTCGACGATGCGCCCAAAACGCGTCGCCGCGACGGAGTCTTGTCCGCCACCACCCCATGAATCCAGTCGCCCGATGCCAGCGCAACCGCCACACCCACGTCCGGCATCCTGTTGCTCTGGCCTGAAAAAACCCGACCCTCATATATGGTATCCACCAGCCGGATAAATACAAGTTATCGAGGAGTTAAGCAGGGAGGGGCAACCTACTCAAAGGCCGCAAGCATTGCCGCCTTTGGGATCATCTATAGCGGACGTGCGCACGTTTACCGCCTTCCCCGAGCTCGATGCCGGAATAACGCCGGCCCGGTCGAGATGGCACCAGCTCCCTGCTCTCCGAACCGCGCGATACCCACGCCGCATTGGACGTGCACGGCCACCAGGTCGGCGGCGACGGGGACATCGGGCCACCATTGGATCCCCCATCCCAGCCCCCTTAAGAGCCGTCCCGGTTGACCTGCCAGCATGGGTGCCAGGACCATCTCGACCAACGCGCTGTTGGGCATGGCCGGTTGCCATGGTAAGAGCCCGTCGACGAGCGATAAGGGCCCCAGGCCTGATCCCAAGATGGTTTTGCCCCGGCGGAGGGCTGGAGGAATGATGGGATACCGGACAGAAGACTCACCATCTTGATGTTGAGTCCCACGATTTTTGGCCGCAAATTCGACGTGTTTTCTCAAATTTGTTGGCCACGTTTTCCTCGTAGAACTCTGGGGCCAGGAACGCAATCGCAACCGCGTATGCGGCCATGGCCAGGACAAGACTGCCTCGTCCGAACGCACGAGGATGCGCCTGATCTACGTCATCAGACCGCCGCCAGGCGGAGACCGGCCGAATGGACGCCCCGTTTATCACGGCCCATCCGTTCGGCCAGTGCTAAAGGGGCTCCTTGCAAAAACGGCCAACGAAATCGAGACGGGTCGTGGCCAAATAACTTCAATTTTCTTGATTCGCTACCCGGTTTCATGACGTCCCTGTAGCCATTCCGAAAGCCCCGACGATGATCACACCCAGCAGGATCTTGCCCAGATCCTGATAGAACTGCGCGGTGATCTGCGGATTGATCATCGATGGTAATGACCCATTCATGTTGATGACCCTGACAATCGGGTCAGCGTATGGCCGGCCGGCGCGTGTGTCCTCGTGACAACAAAACGATACCGGGGGTGTAACACGCTAGGAGCTTGTCCATAAATCCCCATGAGCACGTGCAAAACTACAATATATTCCGCAGTTTCTGGAAACGA
>JAJZZH010000109.1 GCA_021797675.1 Bacillota bacterium
AATCGGAACCAACCTTCTATGATGGACCTAGCTGAAGATTCTCAGGTGGGGCAATTCTTTGACGCAACCCCGGTAAAATTAAATGACGTTTGACAGGCCCGGGAACACCTGGCCGAACTCTCTCTATACCCTGAAGACCGGAGATGTGCCGCGCCGACGGCTACCCGGGTGCTGGCCATCTTTGATGATCTGGCCCGGCACTCATGAAACCCCAGAAATTATTTACTCATAATATACAGATTAGTCACTAAGTATCGTCAACAAGAGTGGGGATGACTCAGGGCAAACAGGCAGATTATCTTCGCGGCTTTCACCGGGCGGGTCACCCCATCCCGTTGCGCGATTGGCTGCGTGGCCGAATGGGCGGTTGCCACGGTCGGCTTTGCACCCACTTGGATACCATAGGTTACAGGATGCACGCCACGATCCGGGCCGCGCTCGAACAGGATCTCCGAACGTGGGATCCCACCCGGGGAACCCAGGATGCCTGGACGAAGGAAATCGCCTGGAGTCGGACGGCCGCCATCGATCTGCTGACCACCAGCCCCGAATTCCGAGCGCGCTATTTCGCCACCCGGGGGCGTCCCGTCGGTGGATCCGGCCCAAATGTTGCGCACCCTGGGGCTGATGCCCGTCCGCGGTACCGCCAGTCGCGTTGAGGGGCGCGAGGACCTGCTCAAATGTCCGTTCTCTCGGGTCGGAACTCAAGACTAAAAAATTTGGCATTTCTGATACCTCCGCAGTAAGGCAGTAATCTCTTGCCGTAGATGTAAGCTATTCAAGTTGTGCCAACTCTACGCAAGATCTTTCTGCCATCCTCCTGAAAACGGGACGATTACTAGTGGCCATGCCGAACCGGGGTTCTATGGCAGGCGACCAGCCGTTGCGCCGCTTGACCGAGCAGGCGTAGCAGACGACATGGTCTTCAGGACCGCCGGCGTCGGACACCTCTTCTCAGCGGTCTCCCTGACCCGCACGTAGTTAGTAAGCGAGGTTAAGGCCCCCGTCGACGGGAATGAGCGCCCCGGTTATGTAGGATGCGCGTTCACTAAGCAGGAAGGCGATGACCGATGCCACCTCTGAGGCTCGGCCAAGTCGCCCTAGCGCGGATCGCTCCGCGATCGCTGCGGCGACCCCCGGGCTGGCCGGTCCGGAACCGGTGTCGAGCGCACCGGGAGCCACGACATTCACCCGAATTCCCCGATCGCCCCATTGCACGGCCAGATGCCGGGCCAGTCCGGTCAGGGCGGCCTTGGCCATGCCGTAGACGGCTGCCGGGCCCTCGGTGCTAGCGAGCCACCCGTCGACGCTGCCCAGCAAGACGACGCTGGACCCAGGCCGCAGCCGCCGACCGGCAACTTGTAACAGGGTGGCCGCCCCGCCTAAGTTCACCGCAATCTGGTCCGCGTATTCCGCCCACGTGGTCTGCTCCCAGCGGTCGCTATAGACCAGTCCCGCCAAGTGCACGACGCCGTCCAGGCTTTGGACGTCCAGTTTGTCCAATCCCTCGTCCATTGCCTGCGCCACCTCCTCCGCCGGACGACGCAGGTCGAGGTGAATCCACTCCGCGGCAGAGGTTCGATCGCCTCCGTCGTAGAGGCCGTGTCGAGTCGTGCTGATAATACGCCACGTATCTCCGAGCTCGTGTTCGAGCGCACGGCCGATGGCTGACCCGGCTCCGGTTGCCATTAACACACGGGGTGACGTACGATGCATGGGTATCCCCCTTTGGGCGAGACTGATATGATACGTAAGTATAGAATAGACGACAAGTTCCGTCCGAATTCCAGAGCAAGACGAAAGGATGACCTTCAGTATGCCGGAAGCTACATTTCGTTTCAGCCCCAAGCCCAACCAAGCCGATCAGATTCACTGGCGCCCATACGGCCCGGAAGCATTTGCCGAAGCCCGCCAAGAGAACAAACCCATTTTCTTGTCCATTGCTGCCGTGTGGTGTCATTGGTGTCATGTGATGGATGAAACCACCTTTTCGGACCCGGCGGTAATTCAGCGCATCAATCAGGAGTTCATTCCGGTCCGGGTCGACAGCGACCAGCGCCCCGATATCAATCAGCGTTACAACATGGGCGGATGGCCGACGGTGGCGATTCTAAGCCCCGAGGGCGAGGCTATCACCGGAGGCACGTTTGTCCCCACCGAACAACTGATACAGCTGTTTGACCAGGTTTTGCAGTATTGGAACGAACACCGGACGGAACTTGTCGGCCGCCTTACGCCGCCTGCAGAACTTAACCTGGTGGCCAACGCCGCGCAGCCCGACGACGCGAATATCCAACAGATCCTGGAGACCATCCGACAACAGTTTGATCGCGCCTATGGCGGACTGGGCGCGGCCCCCAAGTTCCCGCACTACGAGGCTTGGGAACTTTGCCTAGCTCGGTTTGCCGCTTCCGGGGGCGAGGACGGCTGGGCCGCAGGCATGGTCGTCCGCACCCTGGATGCGATGGCGGGCAGTAATCTTTACGATTCCGAAGGCGGGGGTTTCTTCCGCTATTCGACCACCCGGGAATGGACCGTCCCTCACTACGAAAAGATTCTGGATGACAACGCGCTCATGGTCAAACTTTACCTGCGTGCCTATCAAGTGTTAGGAGACGAAACCTACCGGCAGATCGCTGACGCCGTGTTGACCTGGGCAAATCGCACGCTGTTGACAGCCGACGGGCTATGGGGCGGCTCCCAAGATGCCGATGAAGAGTACTATCAATTGGAATCCGAAGCCCGGGCGAAAGCCAAGCCTCCTCGCGTGGATCCCGTGATCCATACCAATTGGAACGCTCAAATGGTCTCTGCCCAATTGCTCGGTGCTTCGCTGATTAATCCGGGCACCTATACGGCGATTGCGCTGACGGCGCTGGAGGCGCTGTGGGACCAAATGTGGGATGACCAACAAGGTCTCTTTCATTATGCCGCGCCCGAACCTGCCTTGCCCGGTCAGCTGACCGATTTGGCGGTGATGGCCAACACGCTGATTGACGCCTTCGAATATCACGGCGACCCCGTCTATTTGGAGCGGACTCATTTACTGCTGGACTATGCCAATCGGCACCTCAAGGGCAACAACGTCTATTATGACCAACTCGAACAACCCGATGCGGTCGGACGCTTGCGCCATCGCCAAACACCGCTACCGGAAAATGTGCAGATGGCACGGGTACTGTGGAGGCTGGGCGTAATCGAAGATGCCAGCCAACTCCGCGAACAGAGCCAAGCCTTGCTGGCCCGCTTCTCCCAAGTCGCCGTCGAAAACGGCGTGTTCGGAGCGGTATGGGCGCTGGTGGCGGACCAGACGCTCGCCCCCGTATTTGAGGCTAACGTGGTAGAGTCGGCACATCACTCGGGCAATCACTTGCGGCAAGCGATTTACGGGGTCTACGACCGTAACCGCATTGTTCGGACGTTAAAAGTGGGCACCTCGGCGTTCGAGGAGAGTAATTTCCCGGAAGTTCCGCTCCCCGCCCTCTATCTGTGTCGGGGTCAGACTTGCTCAGAACCGGTAACCGACCCCGAAGGCATCTTGCCGGCTTTACAGCGGTTGGCAGGCATTCCGGTGGAAGAGGCACCGCCTCAACCCGAAGAAGACGTATAAACGGCCAATTTCGGACTGGCGAAGGCTTGGGCCTTCGCCAGTGCCTTTACCTGCCCGGAAATACTTCGACACCGCATCTCTAAACCAACGCCTCCAGAGGGCACGCGTCGCTTCGCCGCTGCCCGCCAAAAAGGTCCGCCACAAGGCTCTCCGGTCGCGGTGCCATCCTTACCGAGGTCCGCCGGGGCCCATCTCAAAAGGCTGCAACCAGCGCCCGAACGGGCCAGGGTGCGGAGCTCAGCGCGGTCTTGGAGCACGACACGGCGGAATTCCGTATCGTCATCCCCTGGGAGCTCTCCGGGTTGAATGTAGCCAAATAAGGTTCAGGCCACCGAGATTTACGCTCCAACCGAATGACGGCACCAACGCGAAGCCATCGAACCAGCGTATTGTTTCACCCAACGAGGCGCCTCCATGATTGACCAATGAGGGGATGCTATGTGAACTGGCTTAATTCTTTTACATGCATCCCCCGATAAGTCAGGGAGGTTTTCAAAATCCCAAGAGTAAGGTATATTTAGGGTAATTAAAGGCTGGCCGTGGAGGAAACCGTGGATGACATTACTCGAATGGCAAGACAAATTTCCGGATGACAAAGCTTGTCGGGAATATCTGTTTGATCAACGATGGCCGAACGGATTTGTATGCCCCAAATGCCAAGGCACCAAGTATTGGACGGTGCAGCGGTTGGGGCGGACCGCGCCGGTGTATGAATGTGCGGCGTGTGGTCACCAAGCCTCGGTGACCGCGGGAACGATCGTCCACCGCACCAAGGTCGCGTTGCGGGTATGGTTTATGGCCATTTTTCACATCGCGGTGGATAAACGCGGCAAGTCTGCCCTCGCTTTGAGCCGGGAACTGGGGTTGCCCTATGTCACGGCGTGGTTGATGCACCACAAAATTCAGCAGGCCATGACGGAACGCAACAGTCGCTATCAATTGGGGGGCTTGTTGGAACTCGATGATGCCTATTTTGGGGGCATCAGTCACGGCCCCGGCAAGCGGGGCCGGGGGACCGACCAAGATCCGGTGATGGTCGGGATCAGCCTAACGGAGAAAGGGCATCCGCAGTATGCGTTCTTAAGAGGCGGTGCCGGACCTCCAGGACGAGACCGTGAAGGCGGTGCTCGAACGACGGGTGGAAGATCAAGGCGTCTGGCGCACCGACGGGGCCCCGGTGTACGCGAGTGCTGCCCGAGAGCATAAAGCGGAGCACAAGGTCACTCTCAGCACGGACCCCCAAGCGGCCGACGTGTTTCACTGGATCAATACCGTCATTGGCAATGCGAAGGCGTTTATCGATGGCACCTATCACGGGCGCGGTCGCGCCCGGCGCCAGCTCTATTTAGAGGAGTTTACCTACCGATTCAACCGACGGCACATGGGCACGCGGATCGCTGAGCGGTTAGTCTTGGTCTGTCTGACCAGCAAACCCCATCCTTACGCCACGTAGCAGATGGTATACGCGGGATCAATTTGGTTGTTCCACACACCACCTGACGTCTCGATAGCTACCACTGACTGCGGGATGACACCCATGGCATACAACGGCATCGTCAGAGTCCGTTGTAAGCAACTCCAATCGTCTCCGCGCTTCAGGGATGTCACTAGTACACGACGACGTAAGTCCGTTGTCAGACGAAACAATTACGAATACCATATCGTAGTCAGACTCTTGGGTCTAATCCCAGGGATAAATTGATAGGGAAATATCGATGGATGCCATACTGAAGCCCGGTTGGCGATACGCCAAGCCGCTAATCACGGACGAACAACGGCATGATCTCACCTCATCGGCGTAAGGTGCGTAACGACCTTCGACAGATCCTCCGACCCCAGCGCATTCGAACCCTGCGAGCTTCCTCGAGTCGAGGCATCAGGGCCCCGCCCAACCGGGTCAGGAGATCGCTCTCTTTCG
>JAJZZH010000173.1 GCA_021797675.1 Bacillota bacterium
CCCTGAACGCCTACCTCGATTTTCCGTACATCCAGCAAGTCTTTGTCCTCGAACGTACAACGACGATCGTGAAAACGGGGCAGGTCCGCCAGGAAACCGTCGTCGGGGTGACCAGTCGCCCGTCAGACAAAGCCACACCCAAGGATCTTCTGGACGCCGTGCGCCAGCATTGGACGATTGAAAACAAGGTCCATGGGGTCCGCGATGTCGACTGGCAAGAAGACAAGTCCCGCGTCCGTACGGGAGCCGCGCCGCACATCCTGGCCAGTTTCCGCAATGCGGTGTTGAGTTGGCTCGATCTCAAAAACAAAAAGCATATTGCCAGCCAACTTCGTCAATTCGCCTGGGACAAGACCCTGACCATCGCCTTGGTGACCGAGCCGGTCTAACCTCTTTAGCCTCTCCCGCGCCCAATCCGATCGTTAGCGACCGGTGCTTCGGCATGCCTACAACGCCGTCCTTCGTGATTTTGTATTGCCTTCCCCTCAGGGCAGGCCAACTCTGCGTCGAAACCGAGATTATTGACGAACTTATCACTCTTGTTGGAATTCTTACTTTGCCGAAGACCTGATGCCAGCGCGACGCCGCTTGCCAAGCCACCCCATCTTGTATACCATGTGGAAGCAAGCCGTAGGTCGGAAAGCGGGCTGTCGTATGCCGTGCCTGTCCATGCGGTCAGTGCAATCCACATCAAGGAGCGCATTGTGTTGACTGTGTATGATTTGCCTGGGTTCCCCCGCGATTTGGATGCTACCGCCTTGTTGAACTGCATCGAGGCCGCGCGCCGTGAGATTTTGGCGGTTTATGAAAAAGCCGACCTGATGGTCGAATACAAGGCCGACCGCAGCCCGTTGACACTCGCCGATCGCCTATCCCACGCAGTGCTCAATCAAGGACTCCAACAGCTCTTACCCGGGATCCCGGTGCTATCGGAAGAGGGCGCGGTCCACGACTGGGAAGTTCGGCGACAGTGGCGATTATTGTGGCTCGTGGATCCGTTGGACGGTACCCGCGATTTCGTTCAGCGCACCGGCGATTTTACCATCAATGTTGCCCTGGTCGAGGACCACATTCCCATCCTCGGTCTGCTGGATATTCCCCTGCGCAAAACGACCTATTTGGGGATTCGCGGGCAGGGAGCATATCGCCTGCAGGCCGGAGCGGTCGAATCCATTCATACGCGCCATGGTGCGGATCATCGAGGGCTCAAGGCCGCCATCAGCCGATCGCATCAGGCGGACGAGATGGCCTGGCTAAAAACCCAGGGATTTGAGGTGAGCGACGTAGTGTCGGCCGGCAGTGCCCTGAAATTTGCCCTCATTGCCGAGGGCCAGGCCGACCTGTATCCCCGGCTGGGGCCGACCATGGAATGGGACACGGCCGCCGGCCATTGTCTCGTCGCGGCGGCGGGAGGCACGGTCACCCAGGTGGATGGCACCCCCCTGCTATATAATCGCGAAAATCTCCTGAATCCCCCCTTTCTGGCTCGCGGATAGCCGCAAGACAGGCACCGCCGGGGTGCCTGTCTTGCGGCATGGGGATGCGGGAACCAGGCGACACCGCTAAAAACTACGCCTTGCCGGTTAAATAGTGGATGCTGACTTCAATGCAGGAAAACGGATCGCTTTCGGCGCACTCGTCCTGTTCTACGATCCAAGATTCCACGTCCAACAGCGGCAGCCATTCCCGCCAGGGCAATATCCCCTGGCCGACCGGAGCAAACGTCCGCGGCTCGCCCGCCGTCATGTCTTTCAAATGGCAGAGTGTCATACGCCGACCGAGACGCCTAACCAACTCGGGCACCGACTGTCCCGCCCAAGTCGCCCAGTATAAGTCGACTTCAAACTCAACGAGGCTGGGGTCGGTAAGATTGACGAGGCGGTCAAACCCGGTGCCACCCTCCGGCAAGATGTCGAATTCAAACCAATGATTATGATAAGCGAGGCGCTTTCCGGATTGGCGGACATGCTCCCCGATGCGGTTCAGCCATCCCGCTACCCCCATCCAATCCGCCTCCGTCTTGCGCATCGGGGCGGGCACTGCGGGAACCACGATCACTGGAGCACCAATCACTGACGCCTCTGCGATCACCCGCTCCACGTTGTCGTCGAGCTGTTCGTAACCCACGTGCATGCCCACCGGAGTCAGGTGATATTGCAACAACAAATCGCTCCAATGCTCCGGCTTTTGGTTAGCCCAGCCAGCCAATTCGACTCCGCGATAACCCAGTTCGGCCACGCGCGCCAGGCATCCCTCTACATCGTCCGCTAGCACCTGGCGCAAGCTGTAGAGTTGCACCGCAATTTCTTCGCTATGTTCTCTCATACTTCACCGCCTTCGTTGGATAGATGGATGGCAAGATGAAGGCATGGACGCATGAATGGTTGCTCCGCCGCGCCATCAGCCGCTCACCGCGCCTTTTCAATGTCGGGGAGGACATCGCCCACCGTTGCTGCTTCCTCGCGGGCATAGGCCTCATCAAGAATCTGCACGACATGGCGCACCGCGAGTCCCGGTCGATACGTCTTCACGCCGTGCAGCATCTGCAACCAGCAGCCGGGGTTGCCGGTGGCAATGGTTTCGGTCCCTTCGGGCACGTCGGCCATTTTTCGCCGCAACAACGCCTCGGCCATCGTAGGATGGGTAAGGTTATAGATGCCCGCACTGCCGCAACACCGCGCGGCATCGGGCATTTCACGAACCTCAAGATCAGGAATCTGCTTCAAGAGGTCGACAGGATCCGATCCGGCCTTCATCACATTGTGCAGGTGACACGAGGCCTGATAGGTCACCACCTGCGGTCGCGCGGCGCGGGCAGGTGCCCGAAAGCCCATTTCCTTCAGCAGCACGGAAATATCGCGTACCCGCGCAGAGAATTCCCGCGCCTTATCCCGGTAGTTGACGTCCGCAGCCAGCCATTCCGGATATTCCATGAGCGCGGCTCCGCAACCTCCGGCGTTGGTGGCCACAAAATCGACCCCCGCTTGCAAGAACGCGTCGATGTTCTGGCGCGCCAAAACCCGAGCGTGATCGCGCTCGCCGGCGTGCACCGCGAGTGCCCCGCAGCAGGTCTGGGCCTGCGGCACCGCCACCGCGGCGCCGTTTTGGGCCAGCACCCGCTGGGTAGCAGCATTGGCCTCGCCAAAGATTGCATCCATGACGCATCCCAGGAATACCCCCACTCGCGGTTGGGCTTGACGCAGGCCGCCAACGGGGCGTTCCGGGACGGGCAAGCTGGGCGAGGTCAGCCTGGGCAGCGCGGCGGATAATCGCCGCATACCAACCGGCAAAGGACGGCTGAGGGGGTTGAGCAGGTGCACCTTTTGCGCTCCCGCCACCAGGCTCGCTAGGATCCTCAACCGCTTGCGGTATGGCAAGACGCGCCGTACCGCCCAGCGCGTGGCCCGACCCACCGAGGGGGCGCGGCCTGAACGGGGCTCGGCCCGCTCGGCGGCAACCACCTGTGCGCGCCCCTTTTCAATCAGGGTTCCGATCGGCACCCCCGATGGACAGGCTACCTCGCATGCCCGGCAATCCAAGCAACTGAACAATGTCGCGGCTAGGCTGGGCGATGCTAAAGGCACCACCCCCTCGGCCACCGCCGCCATGAGCTGCACTCTTCCGCGCGGTGACTCCAACTCGCGTCCGGTTTCCTGAAAGGTCGGACAACTTTCCAAGCACAGTCCACAGCGAATACAGGTGTCGTACTCCTCTCGGCGGGGAGCGTCAGCAAAGGCAAAATACTGTTCGCCCATTAAGTTTCCTTCCCCGTTATCCTTCGTTCCCATGGATCCAAGGCAATGGGCCAGGGCGGCGCCTCTTCGGGAAAAATTTTCCCGGGGTTCAACAGATGATCGGGATCCCAGGCGCTCTTAATCGCCCGCATGACCGCCAGCCCGGCTTCCCCATGTTCCCAGCGCATAAACGGCGCCTTCATCGTGCCCACGCCATGCTCACCCGTCAACGTCCCCCCCAGTTCCAGGGTTACCGCAAAAATCTCGGCCACTGCCTGCCAGACCCGTTCCATTTCTTGCGGGTCGCTTTCGTCGCACATAATGTTGGGGTGCAGGTTCCCGTCGCCGGCGTGGCCAAAGATGACCAAATCCACTTGGTAGGACCGCGCAATCTCTTTCAACCGACGCACCATGGCGGGAATTTGACTTCGGGGCACGGTAGCGTCCTCGGATACCTTGGATGGTTTAATCCGTGCCACCGCCGAGGCAATCGATTTGCGCGCCTTCCATAATTGAGCAGCTTCCGCCTCGCTGGCGGCGACGGTCACCGACCGCGCGCCATATTTGCGGCATAGCTGCTGAACTTGCTCCGTCTGCTCGGCGACTTCCGTGTTAGCCCCGTCCACTTCAACCAGCAACAGCGCCTCGGCGTCCAGCGGCAATCCCAGATGCAAATATTGCTCCACGACTCGGATCGACGCATCATCGATAAACTCGAGCGCAGCAGGCTGCATCCCGGCAGCAATGATTTCACTCACCGTTTGGGCGGCGTCATCGAGCCGGTCATACACCATGAGCAGGGTGCGCCGGGCCTTGGGCTGGGCGATAAGACGCATCGTAGCCTCTACGATGACCGCGAGCGTCCCCTCCGAGCCCACCAGGAGCCGCGTCAAATCATAGCCGCTGACGTTCTTAACGGTTTTGCCTCCGGTGCGGACAACCGTTCCGTCCATTTTTACCGCAGTCAGCCCGAGCGTATAATCGCGAAACACGCCATACTTAAAGGCATGCGGCCCGCCGGCATTTTCGGCCAGCCCGCCCCCCATGGTGGAGGCGCGGGCGGCCGAGGGATCGGGAGGGAAAAACAACCCATGTTCCGCCACCGCCCGGGAAAAGTGCTCAACCGTGACGCCCGTCTCGACGATTGCATACATATCGTGGACATTGATTTCCCGGATCCGGTTGATGCGGGTCAGATCGAGCACCACTCCCCCCTGTACCGGCAATGCACCGCCCGACAATCCCGTCGCCGAACCTCTAGGTACCACGGTCACCCCTGTCTGTTGGCAAAGCCGCAACACGGCGGCCACTTGCGGCAGGTTGGCCGGGCGCACCACGGCATCCGGCAAAAATCGATGAATGGTCGCATCGTAAGCATGCAATGCCCGTTCGGCGATGTCCGTCAACAAGTAGCCCTCTCCGACCACTGCCGCCAACCCTCGCAGTATCTCCGCAGCCAGCGGGGCTGCCGTCGGAAAGTTCGCTGCATCCCTCGGCGATACGCCCACTTCGGTGCTCCCTTCTTGTTCCACCGCCATCATTGTAATCTCAACGTTGACCTTTCGACAATTGTCGGCACCGCTAGGAGCTTGTCCATAAATCCCCATGAGCACGTGCAAAACTACAATATATTCCGCAGTTTCTGGAAACGATACCATATATTGTGGATACGGTTGGCATGATTCGAATTAATGGACATGCTCCTAGG
>JAJZZH010000166.1 GCA_021797675.1 Bacillota bacterium
AGATTTCTTCGCGGGACCTGTGAGATAATTTGGCGCGGAACCCGGTCGGAGTTTTTAGCACCGTGAAGCGGTTTAGTCCAACATTGCAAAGCTTCGGCGAAGCGACCCGGATCCAGCCTGGTCCGAACAAAACGTTGCTATCCGGCCGAAAAGCCGTTTCCGGAAAGGATTGAGGAACTGGTGACCGAGTACCCGTGCGAAGTGATTGGTCCCGAGGCAGCAGGTTGCTTGGCGCGTTGCCCGGTCCAGGGTATCATGGGCTTGATCAACCTATCTTTGGCTGCGAAGCAGGCGATCGCCGAAACAGGCAGGGTGGGACGCGCGCATGCACGGAGAAGAAACCGTAGACGGTCAAGCGGTTGACGCCGAGTATCGTCGGCAAGGGGATTTTCCTAGGTATCCCTCTCTTTCTGGCCGCAGGAAGCATAGGCTGGAGGGCTGGGTGGAGGATGTTTTGGCGTTGTGCTTTGGCTTCGCCGGAGGGGTTTTCAGCCTGCTTTGGAAAGCAAAATTGAGGGGGACATCAACCGAATGGAACGACCGCCAAAGCCGGATTTAACTCTTGAGGGCCTGGCTATGCCGCGGACCCGGATAGCGTTGCCTGGCCGCATGATTCGGGTGTTTAATGGCCGCGGTGCCGTCGCCGTCCGAGACCGCACGGTGACGGGACTGCAGGGGTTGCAATTCCCGCCTCACGATCTGCCCGGATATCAATTCCAGTTGGTCTTAGTGGAACAAACCAGCGGAGCTGTGATTCAGGACGCCCAAGCGGATGTGTATGAGGATTACTTGCAACAGTTGCTGGCCACGGATCCGCAGGGCGAGCTGATGCCCCATCCGTTGGGACTTAACTGTTTTTCCGGTGTATTGCCCAGCCGGGTACAGCATATTGCTCATGCCGCCGGTTCTGATCGTACCCAGGGGTGGATACTTCTCTTGCAGAACGCGGAGTGGCAACCAAATCGCTACTCTCGGACCGGCACCTTTCACAAACGGGTGGGTAGCGACTACCTGTCGCTGGGGATCCAGACTGTCACCCAGACGTCAGCCACAGATGACGAAATCCTCATGGAAGTTCGCATCCAAAACCGGGGGAACCAACCCCTGCGGCTGATGGTCATGCCCGACCAGAGAGTGATGAGCCGCAACGCACAGGGCGGAGGCTGGGTGCAAGCGGCCGAATATCGCGATCAGTTTGCACTGTGCTGGAAGGACACGTCGGTGACGGTGACCAGCACGCTGCACGTGTCGGCCGAACAGGGATGGATGTGGCATATCGAGCCGCAATCTACCGGGAAGGCGGGGTTTTCACTTAGCATTGGCGGTGGGTCAGCAGACCTCGGGACGGCACCTCCACCCGAACGGCTATTCGTTCGTCTACAAGATTGTGAGCGAGCAGCTCGCGACCGCTTGGCCTGGGCTCAGAGTTCACTCCCTAAGATATCTACCAACTTGCCCAAGCTGGATGAGTTCTACAACCGGTGCATTGAAACCGTCCTAGAGTGCCGGTGGGATCGTGAGAATTTTGCGATTCGCCCCTTTTACGCGGTGGGAAGCTGGTTGTCGACCTTGGCCTGGGACACCTCTTTTGCTTCCAAGATGCTGGCAATCTTGGACCCGCCAGGTTTGCGCAAGGCGATTGTCGCATATGTCGATATGGGGATTATGGAGCACAGTTGGCTGGCCTGGGACAATCGTCGGTTCCGCTGGTACGCCCAAAGCCCGTTTGCCTTGGCTCAAATTATTGACGATTATCTACGACAGACCGGTGACACCCAGCTTCTAGACCAAACCATCAACCACGCCAGCGTGTTCGAGTGGCTAAAGCGATCGGGCGTTGAAATGCACCGGCGTTTTGCTCGGCCCGACGGTCTGTTCGATTTTGGTCCCGGTTCGGAGATCATGCTGGAATTGCGCACCGACGGATATGAGCACGTAGTGGCCGCGGCCAACGGGTTGGCCGCGCGATACTACCAGCGGTTGGCCGACTGGAGCCAGCAAAGACGGGATTCCGAAACCGATAACTTTACCGCCTGGGCGCGGCAAATTGAGGACTCGATGACTCGAGTCCTGTGGAACCGGCAAATTGGGTGGCTAGACAATCTCGACGGCGCAGGTAGGCGGGAAACGGTCTTGTCCTATCATCTCTTTGATGTCCTCGACGGAGGGATCTTGCCGGATTATCAGCGGCGAAGGCTGGTCGACCATCTAAGCGAGGGCGAATTTTTGGCTCGCAATGGCCTCTATTCAATCGCCCCCACCGACACCGTTCATTTCGATCAAGAAGATGCCGACTGGGGAGGCGGAGGTCAATATGTCGGCATGCCGTTACGGCTTAGCGAAACACTCTATCGCCTGGGCTACGCGAAACGGGGATGGGATATTTTGTCGCGCTGCCTGCGATGGACCGACGCCTTTCCCTATTTCCCGCAGGAAATATTCGCTGAGCGATTGGCCACGCCGGGTGCGGAGATGCCACTGGAACTGGCTGCCGGTAGTGGGGTGCAAGCGATCGTGCATGGGCTTTTCGGACTGGAGCCGAGCGTATCCGGATCGCTCACGATTCACCCTCAGATCGACCAGGCGCTGCGCCCTGCTCGGCTCGTTGGCTACCAATATCGGGGGCACAGATATGACGTAGCGGTTAAGTCGTCGGGAGATGGCGCGGTGTATCGCGACGGGCAATTCGCTAAGCCTTTGGCCGGCGGCGAAGCGGTCCGTCTGGAGTAAGGCACCTGCTTGCCGGGTTGGCACCTGGCGATGATTTCGGCGGAGTCCCAACTGCAACCAGACGTCGGCGGCCACATGGATCATGAACTCTCCCGTAGCCTGGTCGCGCCAAGGCGGTGGGGTCTGGGGTGAGCCTTGGCTTCCTGGTTCGCCGATCGCTGCGCGGGAGACTCTGATCGAAAAATTGTTTGGCCTTGCTGACAATCGCCAGTTTTCCCGCCGAATGAGCGCCCTGCCGGTTCCGCGAGAGAGGACCGCGACGATCGCGCCCCTTTTATTTCCTGTTATTCAACCTATCTGGGAATATGTGCCTCACAAATGCAAGGCGCACCCATTGAAACAAGCACCCAGGCCCTGATGCAACGCGTGGGCCGTCACCTCACGGAAGCGCTCCGGCGGTCATCTGTCGCGAATGTGGATCGCCCTTACGGCAGGTCGACCGTCGGCACCCTCGGGCCATTCTGGGCATTTTCGGGCCGTATGCGTGGGCGCGACCCTATCTCGTATGCCCGCAAGGACATGGAAGCGCGGCGCCGCAGGATCGGGTGTTGAAGTTGGGCCCCGGACGGGTCTCCCCCAAACTGGCGGCCATCCTCGCGCGCATCGCCATTGACGTCCCTTTTGACCCAGTGCCCGATATCGTGGCGGAGACGCTGGGACTAGAGGTCGACGGCGAAATGGTTCGCCGCGTGACCGAAGACCTCGGATCCTGGGCTGAGGCGCAGGAGCAGCAGACGATTCAGGACGCGCAATCCGAGCAGGCCCCGGTGCCGCCGGCACCGGGGCGCAGTACGCTGTTGATTGCCATGGATGGGGCCATGGTGCACACCACGCGTGCACGAGACGGCCATCGGGGATGGCACGAGGCCAAAGTCGGCGTGTGTGCCCGCTTCGAGCCGACCCCGATCGCCGCCGCCCCGGGTGTATGCCCACGCGTTACCGGCCGGATTGGAGGATTCTTCCTGTCGCCAAATCATGCTGATTGCGGATGGAGCGCACTGGATTTGGGAGCAGAGTGCGGCCTGCTTACGGGTGGCTGGGAAGACCTGGGTGGAAATTCTCGATTTTTATCACGCGAGCCAACACCTTTGGACGGTGGCCAAGGCGGTGTGGCCTCACGAGGAGGCCGCCCAAACCACCTGGGCCGAGACCGTCCTCCATCGCTTGCGGCATGAAGGAGGCGGGATTCTCGAGGCGGTGTGGCATGCCTTGCCGCCGTTAACGGCGGCGGCTCAGGAAGTCGTGACTGCCGAACGAGCGTACTTCGCGTTTCATCGCGAGCGCCTTGACTATCCTCGCTATCGGCGAGCCGGGTACCCGATTGGATCGGGCATCATCGAAAGCGCGTGCAAAACGGTCCTCAAACAACGGGAAAGTGGCAGCGGGATGCGGTGGGTAGAAGCCGGTGCCCAAGCCATTGCGACACTCCGGGCTCTGCACCGATCCGGCCATTGGAAAGCCTTCTGGCGCAAGGACCCCTGGGCTCAGCTTGTTCCGCGACCTCGGAGGATCGCAGCTTGATCACAATTTTAAGGCACACCCCATGATTCCGTGCCAGATTGGAGTAAAGTTTTTTCAGCCAAAGCTTCAACCCCAAGCAGAATGCGATCTCTAGCACAGCACAAAAAGCTCGACGATCAAACGAGGCCGTTTACGGTGGGCCCCTGGCCTGAACTATGAGGCTGACCTTCGCGATATGGCTGGTTGGCTCTCGGGGGACCGCAAACGATTTCGTCACCAACGGCCCGCGCTCCCACGATTGTCCTGGAGGAACGAGTCCCATGTGCGCTAATTTAAGAAAAACTGATCGCGGCATAAAGGAATGTAGGCACTCTGTCGCGAAGTAGTTCGTAAAAATCCACGAACTACTGAGGTGACCACGATGAGCAACTCGCGCCGGAAACAAGAATTGGCCGATCCGTTTGAGAAACAATGGAAAACTCTGTTGCACTTTCTTCCACCCGGTTGGCAAGATGCGGCGTGGACGAGTGGCGCCATCACGCGGTTACGGGCGGTGCAGTCGGCGGAGGCCCTGCTACGCATGGCGTTGGCCTATGCTTGGAATGATTGGTCCTTGCGAACCACAGCCGCCTGGGCCAAACGGATTGGGCTAGCGGAGCTGTCGGATGTGGCGCTCCTGAACCGCCTACGCCACGCGAACGCGTGGCTCGGGCAAATCCTGGACGCATGGTTTCGAGGACAGTGCGTCACGAACCCGATTAAGAGTCGCTTTCGCCTGGTCTTGACGGATGGCAGCACCATTCAAGATCCTGGGAGCACCGGAACCACCTGGCGGCTGCATGGCCAGTGGGATTTGGCGAACCGTCAATGGGAACACATGGAAGTAACCGACAAACACGGGCCCGAGTCCTTAACGCGATTGCACCTGCGACCCAAGGACGTCGTGTTAGGCGATCGCAATGATGCCCGCGCGTCCGCCATCCGCTGGGTAGTGGAGCAGCAGGCGGACGTCATCGTGCGGTTCGGATGGAATGCCCTCCGACTCGAAACGGTCGACGGCGAACCGTGGTCGGTATTGGACGCGGTGCGGCAGCTACCCGATGCCACCCCCGGCGAATGGGAGGTCCAATTACCTGCCACGAAAAAGGAGCCGGCCTTACGCGTACGGATTGTCGCCATCCGTAAATCGCCCCAAGCCGCTGCACAAGCGCGCCGTAAAGCACGCCAAGCCGCCCGTAAGCATGGGCAT